>NZ_DAOMQT010000123.1:0-2229 GCF_035445465.1 Agriterribacter sp. | reverse complement strand
CAGGTTAAAGCGGCTGCGGAAAAATTGCTTCAATCGCTTTCTTTATAACCATTTAATCTCCGTTCCGCGGGTAGTCAAAAACGCTTCATCTGATTCAACTGTTTTCCATTTTATAGCCCACCCCATTGATGTATATTCCGCTCCAATGCAAATGGCTACTTCGTCTTTATGTGGGTGACCTGAACTGATAATAACCGCTTTTTTGCCATCATAGGTTGTGGCTACAAGGGGATGCCTGATTTCTTTGTTCATCTTTTCTCATTGCTTTTATTTCTGTATAAAATTATAATAATGTAATTAATTGTATTCTTTTTTATCTTTACAGGGCCTACAACGGCAAGCAGGTGAGCAACCTTACGAGGAAAGGCATAATCAGTCTATCCAGGGTGAAAGCCTGGTTAAGAAGGCGACTTTAACAAGCCTGATTTTATGTTTATTACATTACAATTCCCGTTGTTTGATTACCGCTTTTTTAAGGCGGACCCCAACAAAACGGAAAGACCAAAATGGCCCGAACCCGGCAGTAACGACCGGGTGCGTTATTTTGGAGAAATTTTAGGCCGAAATAAAAAATACCTCGGCCCGTGGGATGATGAAAAAAAATATTGCAATGCGGGCAGCGTATTGAATTTTTGCGGATTGAAGGACGATCATTTTTTCAAATCTTTATACAGCGATCCATACCACGCCAGGATCCTCTTTCGCAGATTCCAGTCTGATGGCCGGTGCATGGCCAAATTTGAAGTAGGCTTCAATGATCAGCTGCGCAACAGGGTAGCTGCGCATGCCGCCGGTGAGGGCGCGCCCTCATTTAACCTGTTCAAACATATTGAACGCTACCTGTTGTGTCCTGTGAAAATAAAGATCGGCAGCAGGCTATCAGCGTACCTTCCATTAATTGAAGCGGGAGAAAAGTTACGGGATGCCTATTACTGGACTACAACAAAAGGAAAAAAATCTTTCGATGCCAGGGATATACAGCGCCAGGCCGAACCCTGCGAGCCCGTGCTTTTAATACAATTCCGCACCGGTGAAATAAATCCTGATCAGCTATTTGCACAAAAGGTAGATATGCCCTTTCTCGGTAAAGAAGGTATTGAGTTGTACTGCACGCATATTCCGTATACTATCGGGCGAAGAAGGTATCAATTGAAAACATGGATGATCATTACGGCAGGCGATGAGGCCAACCCTTTATATTCCGGCCAATTTCATGCATATAATCAAACGGTTCGTTACCTGCGGATCAACCTGCTGCGTATACATGTGGAAACATGCATGCAGAAGAAGCTCATAGAAACTTTTGGCACTACGGATGAAGCCTATCAAATAAAAGATCCGGCGGTGAGGGACAGGCTCTATTTTTACCTGCACAAAATTTTACTGAATTTAACCAACATCCAGCGCAACGACCAGCCGCAGACTGCCCTGGTGGAAGCCGCGTTCAGGCTCGATGAGTATTATTACGGCTCTATGCGCATTGAAGACCAGGTGAAGGTTTTAGATGAATATAGAACCTGGCTGAAGGAATTGGAGCTTACGCCCAAAAACCAGCAGGTGCTTGGCTATATACAGCGGAGTGCCGAAGACCTCCGGGATCAGCAAAAGCAGCAATCGGAAAACTGCGTTGTTTTTATTTCCTATAATCATGCAGATGAAACAACCGCCGCCTTGTTGAAAGATAAGCTGGAACATGAAAAAATAACGGTTATCCTCGATTCGGCTTCCATGCAGGCGGGTACGGCTATAAAGGATTTTATCACTAAAAGTATTCTCAGGTCACATGCTATACTTTCCGTGGTTTCTGTAAACAGCCTTACATCGGGTTGGGTAGGGGTGGAAACGATAAACGCTATGTTTATAAAAGACTTTTTTCCTGAAAAGAAATTTATTGCCTGCTGCCTTGATACTGATTTTATGGAGGATGATTTTGTAGAAAAAGCCAATACAAAAATTGATCAGCGGATTACAGCAATAAAGGAGCTTGCCAGGGTACGCTCAGACAATGCTTTACGTTCAACCGATATAGATGATGAATGGAGGCGCCTGGAAAGCCTTCGTTTGAAATTGCCGGATATTATAACGCATTTAAAGAATGACCTGGGTATTGATATAATGGCAAAAAACATCAATGCTAATTTCTATAGAATTTTGGAAGCGATAAGAAATTAGAAGGGGTGCATTTCAAATTGTCGCCGGCTGGTGGGACACCAGCCGGGGCGGCCCGCC
>NZ_DAOMQT010000122.1:0-3047 GCF_035445465.1 Agriterribacter sp. | reverse complement strand
GCCTTTTTCTTTCCATGCTTTTTTTTGTTCCGGGGTCATTTTAGAAAACCGGTAATAACCATAAGCTGCCGCTGCTGCAATAAGCAGTCCTAATCCTTTCTTTTGCATAATCTGTAATTTTATTTTATTAGTAAATCGGTTTATTAACAGTAATAAAATATCGTGCCGTAATGCACTTTGTTGTAGCGTGTGGCAAAGCTGGCGTTTGAAGAGGCGTGTATTGCGTATTTTTTTCCACAATTTAACAGGGTGTTTGTATTTCACTGGTTTTTTATGGACTGTCAAAACCTAAACATATATTGCAAGAGGTAAAGATTTTCTTCGCTCAAAACAAAAACATTTGGTACAGCAGATTGTTCACTATGGCTTTCATTTTATAGTCCCGCTATTCATTGCCCTGTTACTGTACCGGCAACACTGGCTGAGGGCTTATGGTATTTTGTTACTGACGATGATGGTAGATATTGATCATTTGCTGGCTACGCCTGTATATGAAGCATGCAGGTGCAGTATTGGTTTTCATTTGCTGCATAGCTACCCGGCCATTGGTGTTTATGTTCTACTGTTATTTTTTAAGCCCGCCAGGTTAGTGGCTATTGGCCTGGTGTGGCATATGGCTACAGATTATATTGATTGTCTTTTGCAGGCGGTATGTTGTAAATGATAATTACGGTTATCGCCGGAGGCGATATTACGATGGTATATCACAAAGCCTGCGCTTCTTTAATACGCCACGAATGCACGAATAAATGTATCAAAATACATTGAATATTCGTGTATTAGTGGCTACTTTAAGTGGTATTAGTAAATCCGCCCGCTTGCAGTCCGTTGGAATTTGTGGTAAAAAATACCTCATTTGCTGATAAGCATGACAGTGGTATAAAAAATGACACAGGAAAAATGGCTGAAGGGCAGACATTTTTAAAATTATTGCTCCGGAAGTTTTGTTATTCTACGCTTCTTTCTTAACTTTTAGTCATGTTGCTACCTGTGGTTCCTATATGGAAACAAGCACCGTTCATACGACTGCTCATCCCGCTGGTATTGGGGATAATGCTGCAATGGTACCTTCCGCTTTCTGTAAAAGGCACCTGTATTATTGCCTGCATCGCCCTGGTGCTTTTCCTGCTTGCCCAATGTTTACACGGTTATCTTTTATTCCTGCACAAATGGATATATGGCTTTGCTCTTATGATGATGATCCTGCTGTTTGGAATAACCATCACACATTTTAAAAATATTACCCACCTGCAAAGCTGGTTCGGACATTTGTATAACGACAGCACGGTTGTGGTTGCTGTTTTATCGGAACCTTTAATTGAAAAGAATAAATCCTACAAAGCCAATGCTATGGTGCATGCGCTTATACGCAATGATAGCGTCATTCAAACCAAAGGCAGCATCATTATTTATTTTAAAAAAGACAGCAGTCTTTTGTCGCAATTAGATCATGGTTCAACCATTGTTTTTAAAAAAAGATTGCAGGCTATTCAAAACTCCGGTAATCCCGGGGCATTCGATTATAAGCGGTATTGTCTTTTCCAGGGCATCACACACCAGGTATATCTTGCTGAAAATGAATTTTCGGTAAACCCTGCGCAAACCCGTTCTGCATATACCCGCTGGCTGCAGCAATCACGTAAGGGATTGTTAGCAATATTGAAAAAGTATATTCCGGGCAAACGGGAAGCCGGTGTGGCAGAAGCATTGCTCATCGGCTACCGCGATGACCTGGAGCGCGACCTGGTACAGGCTTATGCCAATACCGGTGTAATACATGTTATCGCCATATCGGGCATGCACCTGGCCATGATCTATGGACTGCTGATCGTGTTACTGAAACCGCTGCAACGTAATGCAAAAACAAAATGGGTAAGCGGACTGATCATACTATCGGTATTATGGCTGTTCACTTTACTTTCAGGAGCGGGGCCTTCCATCTTAAGAAGCGCTGTTATGTTTTCCTTTATTATAGCCGGAGAAAGCATGCGCAGAAAAATATCAGTATATCACACGTTGAGCGCATCAGCATTTTTCCTCTTATGCCGGAATCCTTTTTTTCTTTGGGATGTGGGTTTCCAGTTGTCGTATGCAGCCGTATTAAGTATCGTTATTTTTTTACGTCCTGTTACCAACTGGTTGTATTGTAAGCATAACCTCATCAATCATGTATGGAAGCTCATTGCCGTTACGCTTGCGGCACAAATACTTACTACGCCATTAAGCATTTATCATTTTCACCAGGTACCTAACCTGTTCCTTGTCAGCAACCTGGTTATTGTTCCGCTCTCCGGCTTTATATTATATGGTGAGATATTGCTTTGCCTACTGTCGTTGTTTCCTGCCGCTGCATTGCTTGCAGGGAAAATACTTTCCGCCATGCTGCGGCTGATGAACAATTTTATAGCTTTTATCAATGATGTTCCTTTTGCCGTTAGTGATAATATTTCCATCTCCATTCTTCAGGCCGGCCTGCTGTACGCTTTTATTATTGCCTTTGCAGTATGGCTAATGAAGCAAAAAAAGCAAATGCTGCCCTATGCCCTGGTGGCGCTGCTGGCCTTTGCGCTTTGCCGTGTGATAGACATTGGCATTAAGCAAAAGCAAAGCAAAATTATTGTATACAATATACCCCGGTTCACTGCTGTTGATTTTATAAGCGGTAGCAGCTATCATTTTACAGGAGATGAGGCTTTGGCAACCGACCCCTTCCTGTATAATTTTCATTTACGCCCTTCACGGCTCATGTACCGCGCAAAACCTGCCGTTAGCCTGAGCAGTTTCCGGCCGGCATCGCCTTTCTTCTATTTTAAAAAGCGGCGTATTCTTTTGCTTGACTCCCTCCCGATCTTATCGCCGCCCGTTGAACCGGTAGATGTGGATATCATTATTCTTTCTAAAAACGCCAATGTGGGTATAGGCCGGCTGCAGCGTTTATTCCGCTGCCGGCAGTATGTTTTTGACGCTTCAAGCCCAGCGTGGAAAATCCGTGAATGGAAAAATGACTGCGATAGTTTACATTTGCGCCGCCATTCCGTGCAGGAAGA
>NZ_DAOMQT010000121.1:0-3435 GCF_035445465.1 Agriterribacter sp. | reverse complement strand
ACGGCGACCGCCCCGGCACGTGTCTCACGTGCCGGAAAATATGCAAAGCGAAAATTTGGGATGCATCCGTTGGGATTCGCTTCGGATTTCGGATTCCCCGCTTCGGATTTAGTATTTGAAATTTGCCTGTCATGGTGAGCCTGCCCGCCGCGGTGGGGTGCGAACCATCTGTATCTATTTGCTTTTTGTGATTTGGCTTTTGGTGTTTTCCCTTCGGATTTCGGATTCAATGCTTCGGACTTTGTATTCTATTTGGTTCTTGTGATTTGGCTTTTGGTTCTTTGTATTCCCTTCGGATTTCAGATTTCCGAATCCGGATTTACTCTGGCATCCTTCTACTTCACGTTTTCAATTACCATAGCGCTTGCTCCGCCACCACCATTACAAATACCCGCGGCGCCGTACCTGGCATTATTTTGTTTGAGCACATTAATGAGTGTAACGATAATCCTGGCGCCGCTGGCACCTAAAGGATGACCAAGCGCAACCGCTCCCCCATTCACATTTACCGTTGCCGGATCGAGCTGCATTCTCCTGCTGTTTTCAATAGCTACCACGCTGAAGGCTTCATTTATTTCCCAGTAACTGATATCTTTCATTTGCAAGCCTGCTTTAGCCACCGCCTTAGGTACCGCTATGGAAGGAGTAGTGGTAAACCATTCAGGCGCCTGCTCCGCATCGGCATACGAAAGTATACGTGCAATGGGCTTCAGCCCCAGTGCGTCTGCATTTTCCCCGCTCATTAATACCAGTGCAGCAGCGCCATCATTCATAGTGCTTGCATTAGCGGCGGTAACAGTTCCGTCTTTCTGAAAAGCGGGATTAAGCGAAGTTATTTTATCAAACTTCACATTAAAGGGTTCCTCATCTTCCGCAATCAAAACCGGGTCGCCTTTTCGTTGCGGCACTTCTACCGGCACGACCTCATCAGCAAAATGATTTTTCTCCCAGGCCTGCTGACTACGTTTATAACTCTCTACAGCAAATGCATCCTGCGCCTCCCGGCTGATGCCACATACGCCTGCACATAACTCGGCCGCATTGCCCATTGCTTTACCATCATATACATCCGTTAGTCCGTCTTTTGCCAAACCGTCTATCAGTGCCGTATTGCCATATTTATTACCCCATCGCATCTGCTCAACATAAAAAGGCACATTACTCATACTTTCCATACCGCCGGCCACCACAATATCCGCGTCACCCAGCGCTATGCTTTGCGCCGCCAGCGCAATAGCCTTCATGCCGCTGGCACATACTTTATTAACGGTTGTGCAGTTTACTTCATCGGGCAGGCCTGCAAACTTAGCCGCCTGCCTGGCCGGGGCCTGCCCCAGGTTTGCCTGTATTACACAGCCCATCAGCACATCCTGCACCTGCTCCGGCTTAATGCCCGCTTTTTGTATAGCGCCTTTGATAACCGCCGCGCCTAATTTTGCAGCAGACAAATCCCGGAGTGAACCGCCGAAACTGCCGATAGGTGTTCGCACCGCTGAGATAATTACCACATCTTTCATAAACATGTTCAATTAGTTTATCAAAGATAACCAAAGAAATGCACCGTACAGAAATGTACATGCACACATTCCCGCAGCGTGCCAGGCTTTTCAAAGCGCTGGGTCACGCTGCGGGAATTGAAATTAATTTTTGTGCCTGCTAATTTCCGAATATTATTTTTCTCAGCTAACAGGCAGAAACATCATATCCATTCATTTAAGGCGAAGAAGTGCAAGCGTTTCACCTTTCGGAAGCTCCCGGGCGGAATAATGAAGGCTGAGCTCATGACGTGCATTATTCTTTTCTAATTGCAACAGCTCATTTACCGGTATTACCATGCTTAAATCGGAGCCGCTGGCATTGGTAAACGTCCATTTCTTTAATGAATTTCCCCTCTCATCTTTTAAAACAATAGTTCTGTCAGTACCGGCTCCTTCTAAAGTGCAGTGTTTGTAAATGACGCGCAACTGATCATTTTCTTTTGCCTGGCCCAATTGCAGTATCCTTAAATTCAAAGGCTGGTTCACCGACTGCTTCAGGATCAGTTTGTTATTGAGATATATCTCATAACTATCCAATCCCAGCTTTGTTGTGAAACTAAATGCAGTGAAGCATAATGTAATCAGCGCAAACATTTGCGCGTGTTTAATGGCTTGTTTCATAATGTAAATTTTTAAATAAAAAATACCTGACTCATCTCTGACAGCAATATTAAGAGGATAGAAAATGAAGCAGAAAAATAGTAGACCAGTACACAAAATAATAGACGAATGACCGGTCGTTCTTCGCAGCCAGATAGCTATGCTTTGTTGTTTATAGGCCATGGCCGTGGAACTGCTATGGTAAATTTTGCATCTGCCAGCATTACAACTTCTGTAACTTTATGTATGCTATAGAACGTTTATTCTTTCACCTCATTAAATATTATGCATTATGACAAAGAAAATTTTAATGCTGGCCGGCGATTTCGTAGAAGACTACGAAGTAATGGTGCCCTTTCAAAGTTTACTGTCTGTTGGCTGCGAAGTGCATGCCGTTTGCCCTGATAAAAAATCGGGCGATACTGTTGCCACTGCTATTCACGATTTTGTTGGCTTTCAAACGTATGCAGAGCTGCGGGGACACAACTTTCAGTTGAATAAAACTTTTAGTGAAGTAAATCCTGAAGATTACGACGGACTGTATATATGCGGTGGCAGGGCCCCTGAATATATCCGGCTGAATAAAAAAGTGCTGGAAATTACCCGGTATTTCTTTGATGCCGGCAAACCGGTAGCGGCAATATGCCACGGTATTCAAATCTTAACTGCGGCAGGCGTGTTGCAGGGCAGAACGCTTACGGCTTATCCTGCCATTGGCCCGGATATTACCCTGGCTGGCGGAACCTATAAAGATGTACCGGTTACTGAAGCGGTAACAGACGGCAATCTTACCACTTCTCCGGCATGGCCCGGGCATCCTGCCATACTGAAAGAATTTTATACCTTATTAGGCATTAAAATCAAAGCAGCAGCAACGGTTACAGCTTAGCACACTTTATGCTCCGGCTGATGCAATGTTAACCGGAGCATAAACTTTTGTTGAGCGCGCTAAAAATTGTGTTTACGCTCCCAATGCGTGCTTAGCATACGCCAAACATTTTTGGGTTTCCTTTACCGCATCGGAGCCTTCAGGAATTTCATATTCAAGTTCAATGCTGGCAGGAATATTATATTTTTTTTCTTTCAGGAGATTGAGTATTTCTTTAAGTGGTGTATCGCCCTGGCCCCAGGGCAAATTGGCGCCGCCATTTTCTTTGGTCTTACGGTCTTTAATATGTAAGCTGGTAATCCGGTTGTGCTTTGCCTGTATAAGCGCTAACAAAGTTGCTTTGGTATTATTTCCACCGGCAGCTATATAATGGCCGCAATCGAGGTTCATGGAATTGTAAGGCGACTG
>NZ_DAOMQT010000120.1:0-3579 GCF_035445465.1 Agriterribacter sp. | reverse complement strand
GTCTTTGTGGTTCACAAAAAAAATTTTATGTCAGAAAAACTTAAGCAGGATCACTATAAAGTTTCCGCTAAAGCAAAAGAGGAAGCGGAACAATATTTACAGGGGCGGGGCGCACAGTTCAATACCAAAAACCGGTTTCTGAAAGACGAGCGTACAAAGGAACATATAGAAGCCATTGACGACTGGTCGGAAGGCAATACACCTACACAGTACCTGGAGCAACTGTCGAAAACCATTGTAAATAAAGTAGACAGCCCGGATGTGGGTATGGCTTACAGCATGAATGCCTATGCCGGCTGCGAGCATGGCTGCATTTACTGCTATGCCCGTAATGTGCATGAATACTGGGGCTATAGCGCAGGACTGGATTTTGAGCGGAAGATCATTGTTAAAAAAAATGCCCCGCAACTGTTGCGTAAGCAGCTCATGCACCCCAAATGGGAAGTAATGCCCATTATGCTGAGTGGCAATACTGATTGCTACCAGCCCGCAGAACAAAAATACCGGTTAACACGCGGACTGTTAGAAGTATGTAATGAATTCAACCAGCCGGTAGGCATTCTTACCAAAAACGCGTGGATCATTAAAGACAAAGACGTGCTGCAGGAGCTGGCCAAAAAACGCCTGGTATCGGCAATGGTTTCCATTACTTCCTTTAATGAGGATTTGCGGAGGGTGATGGAGCCAAGGACAACTACAGCAAAGCAGCGGCTGAAAGTAATAGAAGAATTAAGCAGTGCCGGCATTCGCATGGGAGTGATGATGGGGCCTATGATCCCAGGGCTCAATGATCACGAGATGCAGCGTATTATGAAAGCCGCGGCAGATGTGGGTGCTGTATTTACCGCTTATACGTTCATCCGTTTAAATGGCGCTATTAAATTTTTGTTTCACGACTGGCTGTATAAAAATTTTCCCGACCGTGCAGACAAAGTATGGCATTTAATTGAGCAGAGCCACGATGGGAAAGTAAACGATACCCGCTGGGGCCTGCGTATGCGCGGCGAAGGCGCCATAGCGGAGATCATAACGCAACAGTATATAAAATACGGAAAAATGTATCACATGAATGAAGACCGTTTTGAATTAGACACTACCATCTTCAGAAGACCGGGGCAGCAGGGGAGATTGTTTTAGAATTATAACCTGCGTTTTTGATGTTTTTCACTTCCGAACATCCGAAATTCACGTTAATAGAAATATATGCCTAAAAACAAGTGCTGTCAGGCATACCAAATAAAGATGCTGCAGAAGCGTGGATAAAATCTGCGTATCTGCAGCAAAAAGCCAAACATTTCATTTCACCGTTTCCCATTCCGCTTTTTCACTGGCTCTTTCTAACTTTTGCAGTATGCTGATCTCACTTTCCACATTGTTGATATCTACAGCAGTTAATCCTATATACAGCTCCTTTCCGGATTGTGGCAACAGGGATAATGCCAGTACATAATCTAATGAATCGGAAACGGTGGGGATGAGCTTTAATGGCGCCCTGTTGGAAATATCGGTATCTTCTAAGGAAGAGAAGGCATACAGGGCAAATTGCCGCAGGCGTTTTTCTTTATCAATATAGGCGGCGTTTATCCTTACCTGCTGGTTCGCGGCATTGCCTTCGGTGACAATAGCGTTAATTACCGGGGGAACGGGCGGTATGCTGTCTATCCACGGCATGGGAGGAATTAAAGCCGGGTATTTATAGTAGTGCTGCTGCAAGCTGTCGTTCCATCCGTTGGGATTTTTTAAAAAAGATTTGCTGCTGAAATACACCTGGCCCTGTATGGTGCTGTATGATCTTGCATCCCTTATTTGCATGGGAATAATATTCCTGTCGCGCCACCGGGCATTGGTTCCTGCTTTATAAATACCCAATCCTACATAACAATGTTTCCCATAACTGTGCCGGCTCCACCAGTCAACCAGCACTTCGTAGGGCGCCGCGCGGTGCCCGTGTTCCCAGTACAACTGGGGCACTACGTAGTCAATATAGCCTTCCTTCAGCCACAATAGTATATCTGCATACAGGTCATCGTAATTGGTTTGCCCGGCTTTGGTATCACTGCCCAGGCTATCTTTGTCGTTATTGCGCCATACTCCAAAAGGGCTGATGCCAAATTTACAGTGCGGGTTCTCCTGCCGTATACCACGGTGCAACTTTACGATAATAGAGTCCACATTACTCCTGCGCCAGTCGCCCCTGTCCATGCCTCCCCCATATGCTGCATAAGTTTTATCATCCGGGAATTCCTGGCCGGCTATCCTGTAGGGGTAAAAATAATCATCGAAGTGGAGCGCATCTACGTCATAACGGCTAACAATATCGCGGATCACATGCACTACATATTCCTGGGCCTGCTTATTGCCCGGATCAAAATATCTTTTACCCCCGTAAGCTACAAACCATTCAGGATGTATTTTGGTAATATGTGTAGGCGAAATGGAAGATTTGCCGATCTGTAATTCTGCCCTGTAAGGATTGCACCAGGCGTGAAACTCCAGCCCTCTTTTATGCGCTTCTTCAATCATGAACTGCAGCGGATCATAATAAGGGGAGGGGGCACGGCCCTGCTTACCCGTAAGCCACTCGCTCCAGGGCTCATAAGGCGAAGGATAGAAAGCATCCGTTGCCGGTCGGATCTGCACAATAACCGCGTTCATTCCGTTTTGCACATGCATATCCAGCAGCTTCCTGTATTCGGCTTTCTGGCTCTCCGGATTATAATTACCCTTCGAGGGCCAGTCAATATTATCTACCGTAGCGATCCAGGCGGCACGAAATTCATATTTAGGTTGTGCAACGCAAAAAACAAAAGGACAAACGGCAGCCCAGAGGATAAGCAGAATTTTCATGCAGCAATTATAACAATAAAGGAACAATAAACCGTGAAGGTAGTTTTAAATTTAACCTGCCATTTATTGTCGTCATACTATTCAGGCTTCCTGATCTTGTCTAATAACTGGTTAAGCATTTTTACTTCCGGCTCCGGCAAGGCACGTAACAGCGCGTCCATTTCTTCATTCCTGCGATCCAAACGTTCCAGCATAGCCATACCCCTGGGGGTAATAGCAATATCTACCAGGCGTTTATCGGTGAGGCAGGTTTTTTTATTAGCCAGCCCTTTTACTGTTAACCGGTCTACAATACGGCTGGTATCACTCATCTTATCCAGCATTCTTTCCCTTATTTGCATGGTAGAAATGGGTTTGGGATAAGCGCCTCTCAGTATACGGAGAATATTGAATTGCTGCGGCGTTATTTTTTCCCGGCCAAGAATTTTCTTCTGGCGTTCCATGATCCAGTTGCAGGTATAGATCATGTTGATCATGCCTTTTTGATGCTCGTTACGGAATGTGGTCTGGCGGATATCCTCTTCTAACGACATGCTAACGGTTTGCTGCAAAAATATATTTTTAAATCTTTTTTAACATTATATTAAAAAAAGTGCTGAATTCCAGCAGTCAAATGCCCCGCAGCATACTGCGTAATGTTTCGTAAATTTGTTCAACCTGAAAATTACAGATCATGTTCTTTAAACCTCTTCTTATCGTATTAATAGCTCCCATGATCTTTTGCCAGTGTAG
>NZ_DAOMQT010000119.1:0-3764 GCF_035445465.1 Agriterribacter sp. | reverse complement strand
CCTGACCGGCAGACAGGTCTTCACCGCCCACATGAAGCAAAGCAATGCGACAATTTGGAATGCTCCCTTGCCTGTATGTGCCTGCCACATTTAGCGTACATTTATCAGGCAAGATGGAAAAGTCTGGCATAGTTTTATTTTAATATATGGCATGACAGTAAAAGGAGCATGGAAAATAACCAAACAAACCTTTTCAGATTTTATTGACAATAAAGTTTTGAAGCTAAGTGCGGCATTGGCGTATTATACTATTTTTTCTTTGCCGGGGCTTATTATTGTTGTTATCTGGATCAGCGATATCTTTTATGGTGACAAAGCCGTAGAGGGAACCGTATACGGGCAAATAGCCGGGCTGGTAGGAAGGGATGCAGCATTGCAGATACAGCAAACCATTCGCAATGCCACACTGTCGTATGAAACCGGATTTGCAACCACCATAGGCATCGCTACGCTTATTTTTGGAGCCACCAGTATTTTTGGAGAGATACAGGATTCCATCAATGCTATATGGAGGCTTAAAGCAAAACCCAGGAAGGGATGGGTTAAGCTGATCGTGAACCGGTTGCTTTCGTTTTCGCTTATTATTACGCTGGGATTTTTATTGCTCGTATCCCTTATTATCAATGCGGTAATGGATGCATTTATCAATAAGCTTACCGTTATATTTCCCCATACAGAAGTCATCATCGCTTATGTATTTAACGTGTTACTTTCTTTTGCCATTACTTCGTTTTTATTTGGATTGATCTTCAAGGTTTTGCCCGATGCCAAAATAGAATGGCGCCATGTGCGTGCGGGAGCGTTTACTACAGCCCTGTTATTTATGATCGGCAAGCTGGGCATAAGCTATTACCTGGGTCATAACCGCTTAACCTCAGCCTACGGAGCAGCAGGCTCAGTGATCGTAATATTGTTATGGGTATATTATTCCGCAACCATCCTTTATTTCGGGGCTGTATTTACCAGGGTGTATGCTATTCATAAAGGGTCGCATATTTACCCCAACAATTACGCAGTTTGGATTGAGCAGGTAGAGGTTGAATCTGATAAATCGGTGCAGGAGCAGGCTAAGGATTTATAATTTATGGTTTATAGTTTGTGGTTTTTAGTTCTTTTCTTCTGATTTTCGGCTTCGGATTTTAATTTTACAGTGCTGATAATCAGCTTTTCATGAACGTCTTTACGAGACCTTAAACGAATCTGAACAGGCGTAATATTTTTTAAGGGTCGAAGTAATACCCTATGGCAGAAGCGGATTATATTTCTTTGAGTTGGCTGGCTGCTCTTGTATTGCTCATAGCTGACGGCTGATCGCTGGCAGCCTCTGCCGGATTTTAAGTTTGAGATTTATTTGTTTTTTGTGATTTGTCTTTTGATGCTTTCCTTCGGATTTAATATCCCTCACGCTGAACTGTAGAGGCAATGATTATAAACTTATTTTATTCCTGCTCTTTTCTTTAGCTCTGCAGCCGTTATTACTATCATTCTGCCAATGGGTTTACTAGCACGGTAAGTGATCACTTTCATCGTTGCCGCGTCTTTGGGTATGGTAAGCGGCTTTGTGTATTTCGGGTAAAATTGATCAGGAAAGGAATTGTCAAAGCTATAGTAGATATCCAGCCCGTTGATTTCGGTGCTTAATTCAACCAAGGGTAAGTTTTTTTCACCTTTCGTTATTTTGAAAACGGGATCGTATACAGCAGGTGAATATTTGATCTCAGCTACATCAAAGCGCTCAAATTGTTTTTCCACCCTGGGCACAAAGCTGTTCCAGTTCTTTTTGGCTTTGGGCGACCAAACCGATTCAGCAATGGCAAATGCACGCGGCCAGATCATATACTGCAGGTGGCGCATATTGTATACCTGCTCCGTCCATAAATTAGCCTGTCCGCCTTTAATGTAAATGGGATCCACGCCATCGGGAACAGGTTCAAACTGGTATGCTTTATTTAATCGCAAAGTGGCATACACAGGTGGTTCTATTGCCGCATCGCCCTGCATATAGTCCAGGTAAGCAAAAGTAGTGGGGCTCATCACCACTTCGTGCTTTTGCTTTGCGGCTTCTATACCGCCTTTAATGCCGCGCCAGCTCATTACCGCGGCGTTGGGTGCCAAACCACCCTGCAGAATTTCATCCCAGCCTATCATTTTCTTTCCTTTCGATTCTATTATTTTTTCCACCCGTTTCACAAAATAGCTCTGTACTTCATCTAAATTTTTAAGATTTTCTTTTTTCATCAGCGCTTTTATCGCGGCACTTTTTTCCCAGAAATTCCTTGCTGTTTCATCGCCGCCCATGTGTATATATTCAAAGGGAAAAAGCTGCGCTACTTCCGTAAATACCTTATCTAAAAATTCATACACTTTTTCGTTTGCCGGGCAAAGGGTGTTATCCACCAGCCCGTAAAAATGACCGCCTGAAGGCCATACCATAAAAGGTTCGCCAGAATTCACTTTGTATTTATCAGCGCCCGGGGTGCAGGATAATTCGGGATAGGAAGCAATAGCGGCAAGGCTATGCCCCGGCACGTCTACTTCAGGAAGGACATTGATAAACTGGTCTTTCGCGTATTGAATAATTTCTTTGATATCGTCATGCGTATAAAAACCACCGTAGTTGCGTGGCTCATCGGCGCCGGGCGCTGAAAAATAATTAAAGGTGCCGGTTTTTTTTACATTCCATGCGCCTACGGAAGTGAGCTTAGGCAAGCTTTTTATTTCAATCCTCCATCCCTGGTCATCTGTAAGGTGCATATGCAGGAGGTTGAACTTGTATTTTGCCATATCGTCAATAAATTGCTTCACTTCTTCTTTAGTGAAGAAATGACGCGACACATCGAACATTAAGCCACGCCATCCAAAACGGGGATAGTCTGTTATTTCAACGCAGGGAGCCGTCCATGATACATCTTTACTAACAAACTTGCCGGTTATTGCTTTGGGTAGTAATTGCATAAAGCTTTGAACGCCATAAAACAGACCGGCGGCCTGGTTAGCAGTAATGGTTACTGATTCCGGCGAAACAACCAGGCTGTAACCTTCGCTGCCGAGCGCTTTATCAGGCGTTGCGGTAATAATAAGATTGATATTTCCGTCATTGCCGTTCTTTTTTATGGCAGTTGCAAAACCAGTTGGAGCAGCTATGGCACTTGACAGGTAGCCGGCTACTTTTACAGCCTCATTATCATCAGTAACAGCAATGGTTATATTATCCTTTAAGGTAAATACGCCCTGTTGCTGCACTATAGAAACAGGTTCTGGAATAATTGCTATGGCGTTGCTTTGTGAAAAAGAGGCGAAGGCGAAAAAGAGGAAAGCTACTGCGCTGAGGTATCTCATGTATATTATTTTAAACGATGTGGAACGGGACGCCAAGATAAAAAAATACCCGGACAATTGGTATATGTCCGGGTATTGTGTTCTGATTTATAGCGTTGAATCAGTTTACCATCTTTTACGATTCTGCGAAAACGAACCGCCACCGCCACCGGAGCGTTGCTCCTTAGGACGGGCTACGGTAACAGAAAGCGCCCTGCCTTCGATATCTTTGCCATCCAGCTCTTCCATAGCCTTTTTAGCATCTGCTTCTTCGGGCATTTCCACAAAACCAAATCCGCGTGAACGGCCGGTTTCCCTGTCGGTAATTACTTTTGAAGAAGAAACTTCACCGAAATCGCTGAATAAATTTTTTAAGTCCTCATCTGTAGTGTGAAAACTTAAATTCGAAACGTACATGTTCATACTTTTACATTAAAATGTTATTA
>NZ_DAOMQT010000118.1:0-3901 GCF_035445465.1 Agriterribacter sp. | reverse complement strand
ATTGGAGATTTAAGATTTGATATGATGCCGTTTTTCTTTTTTAAAATTACTTACCTTCCTCCAGTATATGTCAACATTTGCCGATAAAGTAATTGCATTTAACAAATCACTCCGTTTCACGGCCAAACTGCCTCCCGGTATTCGTGTAATGAACCCTTTTAAAGAGAACAAGGATAGTTTAATGGTATCATCGGCATTTTATAAAAAATATTATAACGATAATAACCGCCGGCACCTCATACTGGGCATTAACCCCGGCAGGTTTGGAGCAGGCCTAACAGGCGTTCCGTTTACCGATCCTAAAAGACTGGTGGAAAAATGTGCGATCACCTATCCCGGAGCCCCGGCACACGAACCTTCATCTGTATTTATATATAATATGATAGAGGCTTATGGCGGCCCGGAAAGCTTTTACGGAAAATTTTACATCAATTCTATATGCCCTTTGGGCTTTACCATAAAAAACAGCCTCGGTAAGGAAGTGAATTACAACTTTTACGACAATAAAGCATTAACGGATGCCGCGCATAGCTTTATTATCCAAAGCATCAAACAACATATTGCGTTGGGTATAGATACCGATACCTGTTTTTGCCTGGGCAGCGGAAAAAATGAAAAGATACTGAACAGGCTAAATGAAACGCACGGCTTCTTTAAAAAAATTATAGCGCTTGAGCATCCCCGCTTTGTAATGCAGTACAAAGCAAAATATATGCAGGAATATATTGATAAATACCTTGCCGCTTTCAGTATGGTATATTAATCCGTAGTTCTCAACGGGTGCTTTCAGTGCGGCCTGACCCTCCTTTCATCGGGTACCGACCGCAGGTTACATCATCATACTACGATCTCCACAATTTTAGTAGCCCCAATATTGGCATTGCGCATGGCGATGCTTCTAACGGTATTGCCGGCAAAATCCATGAAAGCCTTTCGTGTAATTTCATCATCACTCACCATTACCGGTATGCCTGTATCGCCCCCTTCCCTTATTCCCTGCACCAATGGTATTTGTCCTAAAAAGAGCACATCAAATTCTTCGGCTAATCTTTTCCCGCCGCCTTTCCCGAAAATATAATATTTATTTTCAGGCAATTCGTCCGGGGTAAACCAGCTCATATTTTCCACCAATCCTATGATGGGCACTTTTATTTGTGCCTGCCCAAACATAGCAATGGCTTTTTTGGCGTCTGCCAGGGCTACAGGCTGGGGAGTGGTTACCACTACAGCGCCTGTTACCGGCACCGTTTGTACTAATGTTAAATGAATGTCGCCGGTGCCGGGCGGCATATCAATCACTAAGTAATCCAGCTCTCCCCATTGCACATCCGTTACAAACTGGCGGATAGCGCTGCTTGCCATGGGTCCGCGCCATACGATTGCCTGCTTTTCATCTACCAGCGAGCCAATGCTCATTAATTTTATGCCAAACTTCTCTATGGGTATAATAATGCCTTTCTCCCCTTCTTTTTTCATGAGGGGTCTTTCTCCGCGGATGCCAAACATCATAGGTACACTTGGTCCGTAAATATCAGCATCCATCAACCCTACGGCAGCGCCGCCTTCCGATAATGCCAAAGCAAGATTGGCAGCAACCGTTGATTTACCCACTCCTCCCTTACCACTAACTACGGCTATAATATTCTTTACACCCGGTAAAATATGCTGATTGTCTTTTCTGTTGCTGTTGGTATTAGCCGTAAATTTTATATTTACGGCTGCATTTTTATTTACCAGCAGGTGCACCGCGTTAATACATGCGTTTTTGATCATATCTTTTAAAGGGCATGCCGGTGTGGTGAGTACAACGGTAAAAGAAACATTATCTCCTTCTATTACAATGTCTTTTATCATGTTAAGCGTTACAAGATCCCTGCCCAGATCTGGCTCAATTACGTTCCCCAATGCTTTTAAAATATCACTTTCTTTCATGAACCGAACTTTTTGTTAAAAAAAATATTGTGCCGCAAAGTTAAGCCCATAAATGCTTACTTTGGTTTTTTCCCGTGTTCGGATTAAATTACAGGCCTGGATGCCGGAGTTACGATTTTGAGGTATTATTGCAGTTCATTTAAACAGCTTAATGAAATATTTTTTACGATATTTATTTTTCTCATTTTTATTGACTCCTTTCGCGGCAAAAGCACAGTTTGAATCATTGAAAGATTCTGTTGTTCAGTTGTATGGCATAGTAATGACACACGACAGCTTAAAAGGCATACCGGGAGTAACCGTAATGGTAAAAGGACAAAACAGGGGTACCATCACAAATGAACAGGGTGTTTTTTCAATAGTGGTGTTAAAGGGGGATGAAGTACAGTTTACCCATGTATCCTACAGAACGGAAACAGACAGGATCCCTACCAACTTAGAAGGGAACCAGTTCAATATGGTTAAACTAATGGCCCAGGATACCATTTACCTGCCTACCGCTATTATAAAAGCCCGTCCTACGCGCGAACAATTTGAACGCGATTTTGTCAACAATGAGGTTCCGGACGATGGTATAGAAATTGCCCGGCAAAATACCAGTGAAGCCAAAAGAAGGATACTGGCACGGTCGTTACCCCGCGACGGGGGGGAAGCCGCTAATTATGCTTTAAGTAAAAATGCACAGGGCTATTATTACAGCGGGCAGGCTCCTCCTATGAATATATTTAACCCGTTTGCCTGGAGCGAGTTTGTGAAGGCCTGGAAGAGAGGCGATTTTAAAAAGAAAAACTGAGGAACCACATTGGTGAGTAGTCAGTGGTGAATAGTGAATAGTGAGTAGTGAATGGTCGTTTCACGTTTATCGTTTCACGAGGTGAGAAGAGAAACGTTAGACGAGGGAAGTGAAAGGTGAGAATACCCTACTGATTGCTGAAAGCTGACGGACGAAAGCTCACTGCTGACAGCTCATAGCTACCTCATAGCCGATTACTCATAGCTCACAGCCCCATTAACCTAAGATCATGATAAAAAACATTGCCGTAATTGGCGCAGGCACAATGGGCAACGGCATTGCCCAGGTATTTGCTCAATATCATTTTAATGTAACCCTAACAGACATTAATGAAGCCGCGCTGGGAAAGGCGGTTCAAACCATTTCCCAAAACGCAGACCGCCAGGTAAGCAAAGGAATTATTACGCAGGCAACAAAAGACAGGATATTGCTAACCCTGCATACCGCTACAGCAATGGAAGCAGGCGTAGCCAATGCCGACCTGGTAATAGAAGCTGCAACAGAAAACAAATCCATCAAGCTGGAAATATTTAAGCAGTTAGATGCGTTAGCGCCTCCCGCGGCTATTTTGGCCAGCAATACTTCATCCATATCTATAACAGCCCTTGCCGCTGCAACAAAACGCCCCGGAAAAGTAATAGGCATGCATTTCATGAATCCCGTACCGGTAATGAAGTTGGTGGAAGTGATCAACGGCTATGCCACAGCGCCGGAAGTAACTAATGAAGTGGTGGCAGTTAGCAGGGAACTGCAAAAAGTTCCATGCATCGTTAACGACTATCCCGGATTTGTTGCCAACCGTGTGCTGATGCCCATGATCAACGAAGCCGTACACAGCTTATATGAAGGCGTAGCAGGTGTGGAGGAAATTGACACCATAATGAAATTGGGCATGGCACATCCTATGGGGCCGCTGCAACTGGCGGATTTTATTGGATTGGATGTTTGCCTGAGTATATTAAAAGTTTTACAGGAAGGATTCGGCAATCCCAAATACGCACCCTGCCCTTTATTAGTGAATATGGTTGCTGCCGGTAAGCTGGGCGTAAAAAGCGGCGAAGGATTTTACAAATACACAGCCGGCAGTAAGGAACTGGTACCGGCTTTATGAAAATGTGGGAAATTTGAAAATAGGATTAGGCATTTAATTCGTAAAGGCATGAAAGTACTATATAA
>NZ_DAOMQT010000117.1:0-3917 GCF_035445465.1 Agriterribacter sp. | reverse complement strand
CATGACCGCAACAACTGCACTATGCTTTTCTTACATAATTACTTCGTGGCAAAAAAACACCTTATCTTATCATAAACATAACGCCACCCTGCATGCATTTATCATTCCACAACAGTAGTATCTATCAGGTTAATGATTCTGCTGATGTTTGAATATTCTGTTGCCCGTATTCCTTTCAAAATCAGTTGGGTAAATGCACCCGGCGACCGGATGGCCTGCCCCAAACGCAGTACGGCAGCATCCATTTGTTGTATATAAAATTGTTTTTGCCCGGTATTCATTCCTGCAAGCAGCAACGCGTTGCTCCATGATGCGGTTCTTGCCTTATCAATGCTGAAGTTGATCACGGGTATATGTTTTCCGGATGCTATTTTTTCGAGGAGCCGCATGGGCAGCCAAACCCTGGCAAGACATTCCTGCACATCATCAATCAGTGAAGCAATGATATCGTTGATTTTATTAAAATCTTTCTCAAGATCATCAATAGCCGTGCCCTCCGATATTTCAGCAGCCGATATGGCAAGATCTAAATTAATATGCGTATTAATGCCCGATAATAGATGCTGAATTACTATGAGCTCATTGCGCCTGCAGCCGTCAAATGCAAATTGCCATGAAGTGCTGCAGGGGTTCCCTTCCTGGTATGCATCATAGGCATCTAAGTAGCGTTTTGCAAAAGCAATATCCAGCCGGATCATACGGTCTGCATCTTCAAAAGCGTGTTGCTGTATACCCTTCGCTACCGCCATCGTCATACGCTTGTATAAGGCCGCAAAATATCCTGCCCGGCTCTGATCTGCTTTTGTTTGTTCTACAATAGCACCCAGGCGCTCAATTACAGCATCAATGGTTTGCATGAATGATCATTTTCAAATTCATACTAAAAGAATTGCACTTGTAAAATATAATCAATGCTTCTTTCTGCAGCATCACATCAGTTCATTTACTTTTTTGCTTTTCTTCCACCAACGCTGCTCTTTATCAGCATCCGGTTTTCTTTCAGGGCATTTTTGCTGGGCATCCGCCACTGCAATCAGCACCATGTTTACAATGCTTCTTACAGAGCTGCCCAATTGCAATACATGTACCGGTTTAGCCAAACCCAGCAGCACAGGGCCTATGGTATCAAAACCACCCAGTTCCTGCAACAGGTTATAGGCAATATTGCCCGCACTTAAGTTGGGGAATATCAATATGTTCACATCTGTATCTGCCAGTTCGCTGAAAGGATAATTTTCCTTAAGGATATCTTTATTAAAAGCAAGAATACCCTGCATTTCGCCATCGGCAATAAGATCCGGACTTCTTTCTTTCAACAACTCCCTGGCTTTGCGAACCAGTATAGCTTCCGCGGTATTACTGCTGCCAAAGTTAGAATAACTAAGCAGCGCCACACGGGGTACAATACCAAAGTTCCTTACCTCTTTAGCTACCATCAGGGTAATATCCGCCAGCTCTTCCGACGTAGGATTAAAATTCACGGTAGTGTCGGCAAGAAATAAAGGTCCTCTTTTGGTAACAATAATATACATGCCCGCAATTTTCTTCACGCCCTTTTCTGTTCCCACTATTTCCAAAGCGGGTCTTACGGTTTCGGGGTAGTTGCGGGTAAGTCCGCCAATTACCGCATCGGCATCGCCCGTATTCACCATCATGCAGGCAAATCGGATCCTGTCTTTCATGATCTTGGACGCTTCATAACTGTTGATGCCGCGGCGCTGTCTCTTTTTGAAATACAGGGCGGCATATTCGTGGCGTGTTTTGTCCCATTCTTCGCTCCGCGGATCAATAACAGGTATACCTTCCAGGTCAATACCGTTTTCACGGGCAATTTTTGCTATCTTTTTTTCCTCACCTAACAATATAGGATAGGCGATGTTTTCATCCAGCACAATTTGTGCGGCTTTCAGGATCTTCACATTATCCGCCTCTGCAAAAACCACGCGCCGCGGGTCTTGCCTGGCTTTGCTTCCTATTACCCTGAACAACTGGTTGTCATTGCCCAACCGTCCGTCTAATTCAATTTTATACTTTTCCCAGTCTTCAATAGTATGTTTGGCAACACCACTTTCCATGGCTGCTTTGGCTACCGCGGGCGAAATAGTGGAGATAAGCCGGGGATCAAGCGGTTTGGGTATAATATAATGCGGGCCAAACACCATGTTTTTTTCACCATAGGCAAGCGTTACAATATCAGGCACCGGTGTTTTGGCCAAATCGGCCAGGGCCTTTACCGCCGCCATTTTCATCGCTTCATTGATCTGTGTAGCCCTTACATCTAATGCTCCGCGAAAGATATAAGGAAAGCCGAGCACATTATTTACCTGGTTGGGGTAATCACTGCGCCCCGTGGCAATAATAATATCCTTACGGGAAGCGGTAGCCGCTTCCCAGGTAATTTCCGGATCGGGATTGGCCAGCGCAAATACCACCGGCTTTTTGGCCATGCTTTTGATCATTTCACGCGTAACGGTATCTGCGGCGCTCAGGCCAATGAATACATCGGCACCCTGCATCGCCTCAGCTAAGGTGAGTTCTTTTTTAGGGGTAGTGGCAAAACGCTGTTTCACTTCATCGAGGCCGGGTCTGCCATTATACAATACCCCTTCTTTATCGAACAGGATAAAATGATGGCTTTTAGCGCCCAGCGCTTCGTATAGCTGCACACAGGCCATGGCAGCAGCCCCCGCCCCGTTAACAACAAAGTGTACGTTGTCTATTTTTTTTGCCTGCAATTCCAGCGCATTGATCAACGCCGCTGATGTAATGATCGCTGTGCCATGCTGGTCATCGTGCATCACGGGGATCTGCATACTTTCCTTTAATACTTTTTCAATATAAAAACATTCAGGAGCTTTAATGTCTTCGAGGTTAATGCCTCCAAATGTGGGCTCCAGCGATTTTACGATCTGCACAAATTTTTCCGGATCCTTTTCATTGATCTCAATGTCAAACACGTCAATGTCGGCAAATACTTTAAACAGTACACCTTTCCCTTCCATTACCGGCTTACCCGCTTCGGGGCCAATATCGCCCAAACCCAATACCGCGGTACCATTGCTGATCACTGCCACCAGGTTACCTTTGGCCGTGTATTTATACACAGCTTCAACATCCCGCTGAATTTCCTTGCAGGGCTCCGCTACGCCGGGCGAATAGGCCAGCGAAAGGTCTCGCTGCGTTTTGGCTTCCTTGGTAGGCACTACTTCAATTTTTCCCGGTCTCCCTTTCGAATGGTATTCCAGCGCCTGTTGTTTTCTCAGCTCTTTTGACATATCAATGAATATTGCAACACAAGTTAAAAAATTAATGGTTTAACCTTCGCCGGACTTTTGTAACTTAATATACCGCTTTTTGCAAAAACAACAGATCCAAAATAAAAACCGGTTTTAACAGTGTAGATGAATAGTACAATTCAGGATGAAAGAAAAAAGCAAAAGCTAACCATTTGAGATGAGACACTTGCCTGCCGACAGGCAGGTTTAATATTTGAGATGAGGAACTGCTCATTTTCCACCCGAACAAAAACGCCACTCCCTGCCGTTGCCCCGTGTTCGCTGTAGCTTCCATGTGCCCTTTTGCTATTGCATTTTTTGCGCTCGCAAACTTATCATCTAGCGTAAAGAAAAGTGATTTGCCTAAAGATAAAAAGCGATTTCACTGAACAGGAACTTACAAAAAAGTACTATGATATAATTGTATGAATCCCTTTATACTAAAGATGAGATATTAGCCAAATAATACGCAGGGAAAAGCGCTTTTATTTGTGGGTATATGATGACTGCATGCGGGTATAATGTTAGAGAAGACTGGTTACGACAGGCGCTGTCTAAAAAGTAATATTTTGCCACGAAGTCACGAACCTGCCTGCCGGCAGGCTTGTGTCTTAGTGGCATATCTTCTATACCGGCCCTTTT
>NZ_DAOMQT010000116.1:0-4364 GCF_035445465.1 Agriterribacter sp. | reverse complement strand
AATTAAAAGCTTTTGAAATGCAGTTGATTATATAGATTATTTGGTTTAATGGATGAAAGAAACGGGGCAGTTGGGAAAAGAGGTAATATTTTCTGCAAATTGGCCTTCCCTGCCGGTTGTTGTAGATTTGCGCTCTGAATACATGGTATGAATGGTTTAAAGATTTTCCTGCCTTCTGTTTTTCTTTTCCTGATACTGAACGGGCTGTTCGTGCTTTTTCAAAGTTTACTTGTACGCTATGGATTCAGTATAAGTGTGCTGCTGTATGGAAATGTGTTTTTATTCGGGTTAACTATTATTTCAATATTGTTTCAGCAAAAAGCCGCCAAATCTGCTTCAGCGCAGCTTTTTATCCGTTATTTTTATATTTCTTTCCTGGTAAAGCTGGTATTGGTGGCTGTGATGGCTTTGGTATATGCCCAAACGGCCGCTAAGGTAAATAAGGTGTCAATCATTGCCTGCATGCTCTTTTACTTAGTGTATACTTTTCTTGAAATTAGCGTGCTGCTTAAAGCCGGTAAGCAAAAAAATGCGTAAAAAACACGAAGCTCCACTTGATACTTTAAATTCCTATTTACCCGTCGGCGCTTACCATACCGTAATGCAGTATCTCGGGCATTATAAAGTGCATCTTACAATTACCAAAGAGCGGAGAAGTGTTCTGGGAGATTACCGGTTCGCTGTTCATGGCAAAAACCACCGCATTAGTGTAAACGGAAATCTGAATGCATTTGCATTTTTGATCACTTTATTGCATGAACTGGCACACCTTATAGCTTTTGAAAAATATGGGAACCGGATCGCATCTCATGGCAAAGAGTGGAAGCTGGTGTATGGGGAAATTTTGCAACAATTCCTGTTGCTTGATCTTTTCCCGCCGGATATTGCGAACGAAATAAAAACAACGATGCGTAGCCCGGCGGCTGGCAGTTGCGCGGAAGATGGTTTAATAAGAGTGCTGAGGAAATACGACCGGAAAGGCGATGTTAAAAAACTGGTGGAAGAAATTGACGTTAACGGGTTGTTCCGAACAGATGATGGCAGGATATTTAAACGGGGCGACCAGTTGCGCAAACGGATCAGGTGTTTAGAAATAAAAACGGGCAAAATATATTTATTCAGCCCGGTATATGAGGTAACTCCTGTATCACACCCGTAAATTTTCGATTATTGTTATTGTTTTTGCAGGGTTACAGTATAAGTGCCGGGAAGCGGAATATCTGTAAGCTCATAAGAAATCTTCAACGTAGTGGTATTTACCTCAACAAGGGTTACAACCAATGGATCGCCGGCTGCTTGTGTAAACTCAATTTTGGTATCATTATCGGTCAGCTTCCATGTGCCCGATTGAGCAGTGGAAGGATCACATACTACGGCGCCTTCATCAATGGTATAAGTGTCATTAGCCTTGAGCGTAAAAATATTATCTTTCAGGCATATTATCTGTGGAACAGGAAGCCCTATAACGCTGGTTCCGCCTTCATTTGTCACATCAGATACCTTCCATTTATTAGATAACAGCTCTTTTTTAGTTGGTTCTTCTTCTTTATCGGTCTTATCTTTTTTACAGGAAGTAAGTGCAAAAACGGAAATGAAAAGCAGCAGCAGCGCATATTTTCCGAACAAAAGACAATTTTTCATAAAAAGGTTTTATAATAATTAGCAAAAGCTATAACGTATATGCCTGATCAGGCGTGTATAAAGCGTAAAGATAAGACTGTAATATCAGCTCAGCATAGCCATAACCCCATAAAGTATGAAATAACTTATGGCTACAAGGGCGAAGAAAAATTTATCCGCGTTTTTCATGTTATTAAGAATTAATATTAAGTAATGTAAACGGTGTGCTTATCCGGATGTTGCACAATTCCTGCAATTTTTTACCTCCCGGGAGTAAAATTTTACATTGATCATTCAGAATGATTCATATTTCATGCCAGAGATAAAATATCCCCTGGTTTCCTGTTTTCGGGATAAATAAAAAGGGGTTACCTGATGAGGGTGGTTGTACCTTTCAGATGGAACCTGCGGCCCGTATCTGTGTGTGTGTATTCCAGGGTCCAAACATAAGTGCCGCTTCCCTGCACTTTTCCGTTGATGGTTCCATCCCATTTTTTTAAACGACCGGTAGTTTCAAATACTTTTTGACCATATAAGTTATACACCCTGAAAATAAGATTGGCAGCTTTATAAGCATTTAAGGGATAGAGATAATCATTGAGGTTGTCGCCATTAGGCGTAAACGCAGAAGGGATATCAATGTAACAACTGCTTACTAATTTTACTTTTTTAACTATAGTATCCATGCAGCCCAGGTTATTGGTAACAATGAGCTGAATAGCATGTTCCTGGTCTGTTAAGGGTGCCTGGTATGACTGAGCCGGTGGAGATTTCAAAAAGCTGCCTGTGCCGTTTCCAAAGCTCCAGTTCCAGCTTGTGATACTGCCGGTACTGGCATCTTTGTATAGGGTGGTATCCCTTGGACATATAAACTCCGGCGCTTCGAAATCTGCCTTCAGTTCGTTATCCAAAAAAATATCAGCAGACGCGGTATCGCTGCAAACGCCGTTTGAAACAACAAGTGTTGTATTCTTGTGACCGAAAACCGGGTACACTTTCTGAAGCTGATTGCTGTTCCCGGAAGTATGGTCATCAAACTGCCAGTTCCATTTATTAACCCCGTTAGCGCCGTTATGGGAATAAATAACGGTATCAACTTTACAGCCATATAAAATGGAGTAGTCAAATGCGGCAGAAACAGTATCTTTTGTGATAAAGCTTAAAGCGGCTCCTGCAGGTGTTTCTTCCCCGCATTCATCAATGATCGTATTGCCATCGCTTCCTTTCCTTAGCATTATGGCATAAGATCCGTTGTGTAATATTGGAGCCGAAAGTTTTACATGAACTACACTGCTCATATTGTTTTCATTGCATTCGCCGGAAGCAGAAGCAATGGCCATAGCGGGAGACCCGTTTATAATAAAATCGCTTCCATTGGGAGCTATGGAATTACAGCGTATAGGTTTTTTAAACACTAATTGCAGCATATCCGGTGCACAGCCTGGCTTGGTTAAGCTGTCCATAGGAGTAGGTTGCACAGGCAAAACGCTGAATGGTATGCTTTCGCCTTCTTCAATACCCCTGTCGCAATTATCTAAAAGCGTATTGTTGTCTGAGCCTTTTTTCATGATGATGGAATAATTACCGGCAGGCAACGGACTGTTCAGGGTGAGTATAACAGAGTCCATATCAAAGCCTGAAAAACAACCTGCTGCTGATGCTCCAATGACGGAGTAGGCGGGGTTTGAAACTGAAAAATCGCTTCCATCTGCCGCGAGGGAATTACATCTCATTTTTTTGTTCAGTTTCACAATAACATTGGTGCCATCGCAATATGCTCTTGCGTCCTGCAGGTGAGGTTCTTTGGGGTCTGTAATGTTAGCGGTACCCCCTGCAAAGTTGAGTTTGTATCCGCTCTGGTTGGTTATGGTAAAATGGCTTACCAATAAAAGGTACTGGTGTCCTTCAATAAGGGTTGGCATTTTACTTTTATTAGGGTAGTCGAAACCGGCGCAATTGGTAAATGAACCGGCAGCGGAAGCAGTGCCGGTTGCCCCCGGATGAGCAGACCAGTTGCTGGCTACATATAAACTACGGTTCGTATATACATCAGCGGCATCATGACCGGTTATGTCAAACAGTTGCCAGTCATAATCGTCAGATTCGGTAAGCGGGGTAATAGTAAACCCAAGCGTGCCGGAAGTAAAGCAGGTGAATTTATACCAGAACGGGTTAAGGTCTCCGTAAGCGGCATTATCATTTTCGCAGCCGGGAACAGGAATTAAGCGGCCTCCGCAGGCCGGAACGGTTTGTTGGGTAAAAGTAGATGTGCCGCACACCGGGAATGCGGTACCCGGGTTTTGCCCTAAGTTGATGCAGGGTTGGGCGTAAGCGCTGCTCAGCAGGATGGTACAGACGAAAATAAGAGGAATCGTTTTCCAACGCATTATCGAAAAATAATGATAATATTTTATAAAGAGATGAGTAATAAATATGAAGAAACGCTGCATCAGCTACTTTTTGAGCAATTATGCAGCTATCGTTACAGGTAACAAAACTAAATCCTTCTGTTTTAATTTATGACTGGTAATAAAAAATCATCCAAATTGTTTTTTAACCTGGCACGTGCAAGAAATAAGTAGTATACTTTTGATAAATGATAAATGGAAGGGCTTTTAATACGCTGGTTCTCAGCATGGGCTTATTTTAGATAAAATTCTTATGTTAAGACATTGTATAATCAAAAATACTTTTATACCTTGCAGTCCCTTATTGATGTTGTAAAGTTTACGCTTCGGCATCAA
>NZ_DAOMQT010000115.1:0-4453 GCF_035445465.1 Agriterribacter sp. | reverse complement strand
CTAAATTATATAGTACTTTCATGCCTTTACGAATTAAATGCCTAATCCTATCCGAAGATTTAAATTTCGAAATCCGAAGAGAGATGCCATATCAAATTTTAAATCTCAAATTTCAAATCATACCCTGAAACCTGAGCCCTGTAACCTGCCCCCGGCTATGGCGCCTCAACCGTTTCGCTTTGCACTGTGTGAACGCTGAAATAGCCCAATGCGCCTCCTTCTATATTGGTTACCGGGTTTGCCGGAGAGGCTGAATTGCTGCCCCCTGAAGCACCCTGGTCCAGACTAAACCAATATTTGTATAACGCAGGTGCTATACATTGCATTTCTACTTTAACCGTATTACCGCTTTTAATGTCTTTTTCGTCATCGGGAGGTGTAAATAATGTTATTGTAGAAGTGTTTCCGTCGGAATAATCATCATCGCGGATAAATATACTTTTTTCCTTTACGCCGTTTACGTACTGGATAAAGCGGTAATGGTTGCCTTTACCCGGAGGATCTGTGTATTGTACATTGGCCAGCTTTATCCTTTCACCAAAAAAACTTTCTTCCTGTATATAAAGCGAGTCCATATTAACCATAACCGGCATCGTGCAGGAAGCCGTAAATGTTTCCCCGTTAATCTGTACATGCAGCGTATAGGTTTTACCGGTAGTGGCAGTAAGCACTGCCGACTGGTAAATGCCGGCTGTTGACTCAGCCAGCGTAGTGGTATGGCCCTCATTATCCGTAACCGATACCGAGGCGTTGGCTATCCCTTCAAAATCATTACTATCACTGAAGTTCTTCGTTTTCGATACCCGCACCGTGCAATCGCCCGGCCTGTTGGTAACCGTTCCTTCAATTACATATTGCTTTTCCGAATCTTTTAACGCAACATCTATCACCTTTTCGCAGGAGGCAAAAGCGAAGGTTATAATAAGACCGGATATGATAAGAATACGCATGCTCATCAGAATTTAAAATTATAGGATACGGAAGGTATATACTTGAACAATGCCAGTTGCACGGCTTCTGTTTTAGCCGGATCGTCTTCGCTTTCACGAAAGGAAATGCTGTAGGCGTTTTCCCTGCCATAAGCATTGTACAGGCTAAAGCTCAGTTCGGACGAAAACCTTTTCCGCTGCTTCAGCAGCCAGGTGGCGCCCAGGTCTAACCGGTGATAAGCCGGCATCCGGTAAGCATTCCGCTCGGTATAATAAAAGTAGGTTTGATCGTTTACATTATATTTCCCTGCGGGAAAGGTTACCGCATTGCCAGTATAATAGATCCAGTTGGCAGATAGCGTCCACTTTTTGCTGAGCTGGTACGATACCACCAATGCCAGGTCATGCGTTCTGTCCTGCCGGGCATTATACCATTGATTACTATTGATACCATCAATCTTTTTCTCTGTTTTAGATAAGGTATAGCTTAGCCAGCCGGTAAGCATTCCCGCCTTCTTTTTAAATTGCAGTTCCAGTCCATAGGCCCTTCCTTTTCCAAACAACAATTGTGTTTCAATAGCGTCGGAGTTAATGAACACATTAGCGCCATCCCTGTAATCTATCTGGTTTTGCATGGTTTTATAATAAGTTTCAGCCGTAAGCTCATAGTTATTATCCCAAAGGTTTTTATAATAGCCTATGGCAAACAGGTCAGAAACTTCGGGCTTGATGATATTGGTGCTGGCTACCCATTTATCTGTAGGGCTTGAAGTAGTGGAGTTGCTGATGAGGTGAAGGTTTTGCACATTGCGCACATAAGACGCTTTTACCGAGCTGCTGCCATTTAGCTGGTAGCTTGCGGCAATACGCGGCTCAGGATTGATATAGGTTTTAACAAACGCACCTTTCGCATAGCTGAGCGTATCGGTAATTTCTCCTTCAGGGTTAACATTATAAAAGTCGCCCTCACCCAGTATACTAAATGAAGTGAGCCGCAATCCATACGTCAGATTAAGTTTGTCTGCAGCCTTCCAGGTATTGGTGAAATACAGGGCATTCTCCCATGAATATCTTTTTTGCAATAAGGCCAGGTTAATGCTCGACTGGTCAGAAGCGGGCCGTACTTCACCGGGACGTATAGTATGATGGATGGCATTGAATCCAAAGCGGATATTGTTTTTATTATTGAGATACCACTGGAACTCCTGCTTAAGGTTCAGGTCGCGGATCTGCGAGAAGATATCGAACTCATTGGCTCCGCTGCGGATGGAAATATTGTAATTGTAATTGCTGAAAATAAAAGAAGTGTTGGAAAATAATTTATTGCTGAAAATATGGTTCCAGCGCAGGGTACCGGTTGCATTACCCCAATCGAGCCCAAAAGTTTGCCCGGCCGCCAGCACATCTTTTCCAAAATAGCCCGAAAGATAGAGCCTGTCTTTATCGCCGATATTGTAGTTGAACTTGGCATTGAGATCATAAAAATACAGGGTGTTATTCTTTAAGGAAGAATCATTAGACAGCTTTAAAAACATATCCGCGTATGTTCTTCTGCCGGTAATTAAAAAAGAGGACTTGTCTTTTTGAACGGGACCTTCCACGTTCAGCTTTGCGGATATGAGCCCTATTCCACCGCTTACGTTATAATCCTGGTTGTTACCGTCGTTCATTTTAATATCCAGCACCGATGATAACCTTCCCCCGTATTGCGCAGGCATCCCCCCTTTGTAAACCGTAACATCTTTAATAGCATCGGAATTAAAAGTAGAGAAAAACCCCAGCAGGTGCGATGCATTGTATACAGTGGCTTCATCTAAAAGGATCAGGTTCTGATCTGCCGCGCCGCCTCTTACAAAAAAACCACTGTTGCCCTCACCCGCAGCTTTAATGCCGGGCAATAGCTGCACGGTTTTCAGCACATCCCGCTCGCCAAGTAAAACCGGTATGTTCTTTATTTCTTTGGTGCTCAGTCTTTCAATACCCATTTGCGGGCTGCTGAGGCTCCGCGTTTTGGAGGTAGCGGTAATCGTTATATTGTCCAGCGTTTTGGGCTCCTCTTCCAGCGCTACATTAAGGGCAATATGGTTATCTAATGTAATATCCTGCGAATAAGCAAGCATGCCTACCGCTGATATGGCTATGGTATATTTTCCTGCAGGCAATGAAATGGAATAGAACCCGTAGTCATTACTAAAGGTCCCGGCATCGCCCACCCTGATGCTGGCGCCAATAACAGTTTCCCCTGTTTTTTTTACCCTTACCGTTCCGCTAACTGTAAATTTCTCCTGGCTATAGGCCTGTATACCCGTAAGCAGGGCTATTATCATTAATAATAATCTGTTCATTCCCTTTTAGTTTGGATGCTCTGTTTGGCGTAGCCCGCAGGCAACGTTAGTGTTACGGGCAGCCAACCGGTTTAAAAAACTTTGAACTACTTTGCCGGATGGCCGCGGCGAAGATACAGGTGAAACAAACAGCACCCGCAGGGAACCCTGCGCCACTTGTCATAATTAAAAAAAGTATAACAAAAATCAGTCCCGCTATGAATGCCGGATGGCAGGAAATATCCGTGTTATAATTCCATTCTGTTCATCATTGACCAGAGCCTTGCCTACCGGCCGGCAGGCAAACTTCGTTAGGGTGACAGACAGTGGGTTGTTTGTTTGGCTTTATTACAAATGCCCTACAGTGTTGCCGCTGTTTGTCATTGGCAGGTAAAATGATATGGAATCATCAATCATCTATTCTCACACCCTTATTACCTTGTCTTCCACAATAGCAAAAACCTTATCCTGCCTTTCGGGTGCTACCGTTGCCAGTCCCGTAAACCGGCTGAAAGCAGGAAGGGTACAACAATGGGCGGTAAAATGAAAACAGGGCAATCTTAAAGACTGCCTGGCCATTCCTTTAATATAAACACCCGGGTGAATATGACCGGAGAAAAAATACTTATCTCTGCTTTCCCCTGGTAGTATGCTATAATCGTGGCGAAAAACGAAATGCTCCGTGGCAAGCTCATCTGTGTGTAAATCAATAGCCGTGGCTTTATACCACTGATCCTGCAAAATATCATGATTACCCTTAATAAGCCGAACGGCAAGAGCAGAGAAATCCTTCCGCCACCTGCTGAACAGTTCTAGTTCCTTATTGCTTTCGCTGTGAAACATATCGCCAACAATGATCAGTTGTTCCGGCTTAAAAAACTGAATTGCATTAACTAAGCGCTGCATATCTTCCTTAAAAACCGTTTGGGGCACGCCAATGCCCGCCTTGCGAAAATGCCCCGTTTTACCCAGGTGCAGATCGGCCAATATCAGCGACTGCTGCTCTTCCCAGTAAATGCAACGCTCCGTGCTTAACCACAAAGTTTGTGCTGATACAATATGTTTTAAAGGTGGATGCATGGGGAGGTTACAGGTTACAGGTTACAGGTTTCAGGGTTGCAGGGTGTTATGATTTGAAATTTGAGATTTAAAATTTGAGATGGCATCTCTCTTCGGATTTCGAAATTTAAATCTTCGGAT
>NZ_DAOMQT010000114.1:0-4700 GCF_035445465.1 Agriterribacter sp. | reverse complement strand
ATTTGTTATTTGAATTTTATTTGTGATTTGTCATTTGGTTCTTGATGCTTTGTACTCCTCCGGATTTACTTTTCTTCATACGCCATATTGTGCACGCTGGCTACCGCACGCCCCGAAGGATCGTTGAGGTTCTGGAAAGATTTATCCCAGGCCAGCGCTTCCGGCGTGCTGCAGGCCACCGATGGCACCGAAGGCACACAAGCCGCTGCGGCATCCGAAGGAAAATGTTCACTGAATACAGAACGGTAATGATATTCTTCTTTAGACATCGGGGGGTTAATAGGAAAGCGGTACCTGGCATTTGCTAACTGCTCATCCGTAACTTTCAGGGTGGCAACAGTTTTGAGCGTATCAATCCAGCTATAGCCCACACCATCGGAAAATTGTTCTTTCTGACGCCAGGCAATACTTTCCGGCAGGTAATCTTCAAAAGCCTTACGCAGTATCCACTTTTCCATCTTGCCATCTTTGGCCATTTTATCTGCAGGGTTTAAGCGCATAGCCACATCCATAAATTCCTTATCTAAAAACGGCACGCGGCCTTCAATGCCCCAGGCAGCCAGTGATTTATTGGCACGCAAGCAATCATACAAATGCAGCTTGCCTAATTTCCGCACGGTTTCTTCGTGAAACGCTTCCGGATTGGGTGCTTTATGAAAATACAGGTAACCGCCAAACAGCTCATCCGAACCTTCGCCCGACAGCACCATTTTTATACCCATGGATTTAATGATCCGTGCCATCAGGTACATAGGCGTGGAAGCACGGATGGTGGTAACATCATAGGTTTCCAAATGATAGATCACATCTCTTATGGCATCCAATCCTTCCTGTATGGTAAAATGAATTTCATGATGTACAGTACCAATATGTTCTGCCGCTTTTTGCGCCGCGGCCAGGTCGGGCGAACCTTTGAGCCCCACAGCAAAAGAATGCAACTGCGGATACCAGGCAGCCTGTGTATCGCCCGATTCTACTCTTTTAGCCGCAAACTTTTTGGTAACCGCCGCAATAATAGAGGAATCTAATCCACCGGAGAGTAAAACGCCATAAGGCACATCACTCATCAACTGGCGGTGTACCGCGTCTTCAAGCGCTTTACGCAAAACAGCTATATCGGAAACATTATCTTTTACATTCTCATATCGCTCCCAGTCGCGTTTGTACCAGCGCTTCAGCTCATAACCGCCATCTTTACTATGCAAATAATGGCCGGGTAAGAATTCTTTGATATTATTACAAACACCTTCCAGCGCTTTCAGTTCCGAGGCTACATAAAAATTGCCCCACTCATCCCAGCCCATATAAAAAGGGATGATACCGATATGATCGCGGGCAATAAAATAAGAGCCATCCTTTTTGTCGTATAAGGCAAAGGCAAATATGCCGTTCAGGTCTTCCAGGAAATCAATGCCTTTTTCCTGGTATAAGGCCAGGATCACTTCACAATCAGACTGGGTTAAAAATTCGTAACCGGGTAATGATTTCCGAATTTCCCGGTGGTTATATATTTCTCCGTTTACCGCAAGCACCAAGGTTTTGTCTTTTGTATACAAAGGCTGCCTGCCCGACTGGGGATCTACAATGGCCAACCGCTCGTGCGCTATAACAATATTATCATCGCTGTATATCCCTGACCAGTCTGGCCCGCGATGCCGGATCTTTTTTGACATATTAAGTATCCGGGGACGGAGCGATTCTGTACCCGTTTTGCAATCAAATACGCCAACTATGCCACACATAAATATTCGGTTTAATCTATTGGTTAAAAAATTTCGTCAAAAATACATAATTATTTGCGATACAGAAAAAGAAATTTCCTTTTTGATGAAAAATATTCAAAGATTATGGCAATTATTATGAAAAATTTTAAAATATATACCTATGTAGTACTACTTCCGAATGGGTGGGAACTCTTTTGTGCGTAATTTTAATTCCACTAAATCAAAACACAATTGAATCGTATTGACCGGCTCATGGGCATTTTAACCATGCTCCAATCTAAAAAGTTTATGCCAGCGGAACGTATCGCAGAAAAGTTTTCTATCAGCATCCGAACGGTATACCGCGATGTGAAGGCGCTTACAGAAATTGGTGTGCCGGTAAGCTTCGAAACCGGCCGGGGCTATTTCATTGTGCAGGGCTACTTTTTACCACCCGTATCTTTTACCAATGAAGAAGCCAATGCGCTGATACTGATGGAAAGCATTGCCACCCATTTTTCTGACCAGTCCATTCAAAAACACTACGAAACGGCTTTAAACAAGGTAAGGTCTGTATTGCGTGGAAGTCAGAAAGAAAAGCTGGAGCAACTGCAGTCGCAGATAAAAACGGTTACCTCCGCATTTGGCGGAAATAATTTCGCGTATTTATCTGAGATCCAGAACGCCATAGCAACCCAAACCATTCTTAACATAGAATACCAGAACCTGCGCGATGAGGTAAGTTCCCGGGCGGTAGAACCCATAGGACTTGTATTTTACGCCTATAACTGGCATATGATCGCCTGGTGCTGGTGGCGCAATGATTACCGCGATTTCAGGGCTTCACGTATCTTAAAATTATCTTCTGCCGGAACCGCATTCCGGAAAGAAGCGCATACCGACCTGAATGAATACATGAAATTATTACCTGTTAATTACTGATCATACCTTTTGAATGACAATTAAACATACACATTATGAAAGCGTGGGTTTTACAGGAGCCGGGAGGAACGCAAAACCTGGTTTTGAAAGAACTGCCCATTCCGGCAATTGCGGATGGAGCGGTATTGATAGCGGTGAGATCACTGAGCATTAACCCCATTGATGTAAAAACCCGCTCCGGCAGGGGGCTATACAATGCGCTGAAAGATGATAAGCCCTTGATATTGGGTTGGGATGTGTCGGGAGTGGTGGCGGAAGCAGGCAGTGGAGTTACTTCATTTAAAAAGGGAGATGAAGTATTTGGCATGGTTAACTTTCCGGGCCACGGTAAAGCCTATGCCGAGTATGTAACCGCGCCTGCTGCTCATCTTACCATAAAGCCCTCCAATATTTCGCACAATGAAGCTGCGGCAGCTTCACTTGCCGCTTTAACCGCATGGCAGGCCATGCGGGCATTTACTACTATTAAAAAAGGACAAAAAGTGCTGATCCATGCCGCCGCGGGAGGCGTAGGACATTATGCCGTGCAGATAGCCAAATATTTTGGCGCGTGGGTTGCAGGAACAGCTTCTGCAGCAAACAGGGATTTTGTATTGCACCTTGGGGCCGATGAACATATTGACTATAACGCGGCGCCATTAAAAGAACAGGTATCGGATATTGATTTTGTATTGGATACGCTGGGCGGCGACAGCATTGACCGTTCTATAGCAGTGATGAAAAAAGGCGCTACCATCGTTAGCATTCCTTCCGGGCTGAATGAAGCGGTTGCCGGCAAGGCCGCTGCTGAGGGAATACAGGGCTATACCTTTAAAGTGAGATCCGATGGAAGTGATATGAAAGCCATAGCCGGCCTGCTGCAGCAAGGCATTATACAATCGCATGTTTCGCATGCTTTTTCTTTTGTTGATATGACAAAAGCCCATGCGCAAATAGAAACAGGGAGAACAAGAGGAAAGGTAATAGTAACTATGCCGTAAAATAACTTTAACGCAGCCGGAAAACTATGCCCTCCTCACCTTAACCGTTAGCGCTTTGGCCGGGTTAACAGTAAAAACCTGTTGTATTTCATCCGCTGTAAAGCCTTCTTTTCGCAGTAAGGGCAGCAAAGTGGTGAAAACGGTACTATATGGTCTGAAAATACCACCGCCCGGTTCGCCCACATGATACCAGCCGGCATCATGCGATATCAGTGCTTTATGCAATAACCTTTCGGCTTTCATATCCTTCAAAAATTGAACATATTGCTGCACCGAATCATCATGCAGCCCGTCAAAAGAAACCCAGCCTCCTTCTTTTGCTACCCGGATATGGATATCCCTGCTGCTTTCGCTTTGCGCATGGATCCACACCCAGGCTTCAGGACTAACACCCGCGGCTTTAATGATCTTCAATTCTTCGATCGCCGCCGCCCCGTTGCCGGTATGTACGCCAAAGCTGAGCCCTGTTTCCAAATGCGTTATTGCCGCTGCTTCAATGAGCTTTTGCTGTACAGCAGATAACGGATAGGTATCAACGCCCGTTTTGATAAATCCGGGTTTAACGGCCGTGCCTTCTATACCTGTTTCCCATTCGCTTATCCACCTGGCGGCCAGTTGTTTGGCCGAACTGGTATAAGCGTGCTTTGGCAAAAATTTTTCTTTTGCCGCTCCGTAATAACCGGTATTGGATATAATGTGCAGTCCGCTGGTTTTAGATAACTTCTGTAGTAAGGCAACATTTCTCCCCAAATAATTGGGCGTACATTCTACCAGTGTTGTGCAGCCATTTTTTACAGCTTCCTGTAATACAGGCAATGCCTTATTATATACTTCTGTGGCATTATAGCGTGATGTAGTTGTTTTGTCTGCCCCTATAAAATCTACTAATATATGCTCATGCGATAAAGTAAAGCCTGCGTTTGCGGAAGGAATATGCCCGTTTACCGTCATTATATAATCTTCTACGCCGGTTGCCGGCAGCATGTTGCGCAATGGCAGCACATAGGGCGCACATAATAAAAACCCCGAACGGATAAAATCTTTACGATGCATATAATAATTTGAAATTGGAGAT
>NZ_DAOMQT010000113.1:0-4950 GCF_035445465.1 Agriterribacter sp. | reverse complement strand
GTCACCGTTCTTCGAAATTTCTTATCTTTATATGATAATTCCTGTTCATGTCTAAAGACGAAATAAAATACGAAATCACTAAAGTGCTTGACCGCTTCTCCGACAAAGCATTGGAGGATATACTTGCGTTTTTGAAAAGTGTTGAAGACAAACATCGGACTGCTATTTTTAATTCCGATATTTTGCAAAAAATCCTTTCCGAAGACAAAGACTTACTCCAGAAACTTGCTAAATGATTTCAATCGAGGAAACCGAAAAAATACACAAAGTCCTGGTTGACACCTTTGGCGGCACACATGGCATACGCGACTTGGACGCATTGCAATCTGCGCTCTCAAGACCATTCCAGACTTTCGACAATGCTGACCTCTATCCCGGTGTTTTAGAAAAAGCAGCTTCACTCATAGAAAGTCTTCTCAACAATCATCCTTTTGTTGACGGTAATAAAAGGACAGGTTATGTTTTGACAAGATTATTTCTATTGACTAATAAGTATAATATCGAGGCGACACAGCAAGACAAATATGACTTTGTTATTAGTATTGCTTCAGGAAAAATTAGATACAAGGAAATCCTGATCTGGTTGGAATCTCACACAAAGAAGCAAACAGATGCCTAACAGGCTTGGTAAAAATGCGGGCAGACGTAATACGTTCGTCAGCGTTTGGTACTTTTTTCAGCTATTGTTCCACCCGACGGAACGCAATCGGCAAAATCTGTAACTTGTACTATAATTAAAAAATCAACTTCGGTAGCCGGGCGGGATGGAATGGTATTATCCGCGCTTCGCCAACCTGTAACGTTGCCCATAACCTCCCTTTATAAAACATTAAACAGAATAGCTCATGAAATCGCTTATACTTTTAATTGCATCAAAACGAATATTCCCGGCAGCCCTCATACCGGCTATGCTATGGCTTTCTTTTTCCTGCAATTCATCAGCTCCAAAATCCGGGACTGAACAAAATGACGCTATCGTGGCGGTAACTTTTGTGAAGCAGGAATCGCAGCACAAAGTGGATGTGCTTATGGATGGAAAGTTGTTTACCTCCTATTGCTGGCCAGACAGTGTGTACAAGCCGGTATTATACCCTGTGCTGAATGCAGCCGGCGTGGAAATTACCCGTGGTTATCCTTTGCAGCCCAGGATAGGCGAGCGTTCAGATCACCGGCACCAGGTGGGCATCTGGTTAAATTATGGCAATGTAAACGGCTACGATTTTTGGGGAAACGGTGCGGAGGGAGAGCGGCAGGTTAAGCTGGGCGCTATAAAGCACCTGGCAGTGGAAACAACAGAAGGAGGAGATGGAGAAGGCACACTGCGGGCAAAAGCCAGTTGGGTAGATTCATCGGGCAGGGAACTTATAGCCGAAAGCAGCACGTATCATTTCATTGCCGAAGGAACGACCCGTATCATAGACAGGATTTCGGTTTTAACCGCTACCGGCGGCAAAGTAGATTTCCCCGATACCAAAGAAGGATTCCTGGGCATGAGGGTAGCGCGCCAGCTCGAATTACCATCGGATGAAGAAGTGACCCTGTTGGATGCGCAGGGCGTGCCCACAAAAATAAAAGCGCTGCCCAATGAAGGCGTTACCGGTAATTACAGGAGCAGCGAAGCTGTTACGGGACCAGATGTATGGGGCACAAGGGCCAGGTGGATGGCCCTGTACGGAAGCATCGGCGATGAAAAAGTTTCAGTGGTGATCTGTGATCATCCCGGCAATATCAATTACCCAACGTACTGGCATGCCCGCGGCTATGGATTATTTGCCGCAAACCCCTTTGGTGTAAAAGACTTTACAAAAGGAAAGGATTCGTTGAATTATTCCCTGCCGGCAGGACAATCCGTTACTTTCCGCTACAGGTTTGTGATCAGTTCTGCACAACAGTTAACAGATGAAGCGATCAACGGGTATGCGGATGCATTTGCAAAGCGGTATGAATAGCAGCTCTTCCACACAGCAGTTCATGTACTAATGGGAACCGATGCTCCCGAATCCATAAGTTTTAAAATGAATTTCGGGAACAATGTATATATCAATCTTGAACCCGACACCAGGGAAGAAACAAGCGAAATAAACGGTGTCGCGCCGGGGTCTGCATGCGGGCAATGTGCATAGCTATGCGACCCCGGCACTTGTGCTGCCTTCTCATTTTCAGTATTCCGCACTATAGCTGTTTTATTTGAGCGCTGAAATTGTATTTCGCTTTGAATTTATTATTTGAATTTTATCCGCCCCGGCGGACAAGCTTGCCTGCCGCAGGCAGGTTTGGTTCTTGCTTTTTGGTTCTTGTTATTTGTTTTTTAGTGCTTTGTATTTTCTATATGCTTATTTCCCAAATTTTTTCTTCAGGGCGCTCAGGGCATCGGTGAGCGAAGCAGCAGACAGGTCGGGCTGCTTTTCTTTTTTTTCAGGTAACTGCTTATGACCTTTGCGGAATTCATTTCGCTGAGGCGCTTCCTGTGTTTGTTTAATAGATAGGGCGATGCGTTTGCGCACCTGGTCAACCTCCAGCACTTTTACCGTTACCTTATCGTTGAGCTTTAATACTTCGCCGGGGTCCTGTATATATTTATGCGCTATTTCCGACACGTGCACCAGTCCGTCCTGCTTTACGCCAATGTCAATAAAAGCGCCAAAGCGGGTAAGATTGGTAACAATGCCCGGCAATACCATACCCACCTGCACTTCTTCAATGCTGTAGATAGCCGCAAATTCAAACTGCTGTACTTCGCTGCGGGGATCCAGTCCGGGTTTCTGCAGTTCTTTTAAAATATCCTCTATCGTATGCTCTCCAAATTGTTCGCTTACATATTGTTTTGGGTTGATGTCTTTAACCAGCGTTTCATTTCCAATTAAAGTTTTAACATCTACCTTATTATCGGCAGCCATTTGTTTTACTATGGCATAGGCTTCGGGATGTACGGCGCTGCCGTCTAAAGGATTGTCGCCTTCCTTGATGCGCAAAAAACCGGCGCATTGTTCGTATGCTTTTCCGCCCAGGCGCGGCACTTTTAATAGCTGGCTGCGGCTGGTAAAGCCGCCGTTTTCATTGCGGTATGTAATGATGTTATCGGCCAAGGTGCCGCCAATGCCGCTTACATAGGCAAGCAAATGCTTGCTTGCCGTGTTGAGGTTTACACCTACCTGGTTCACGCAGCTCACTACGGTTTGGTCTAATTTTTCCTTTAGCCTGAACTGGTTCACGTCATGCTGGTATTGCCCCACGCCGATACTCTTGGGGTCAATTTTTACCAGCTCCGCCAGCGGATCCATCAGGCGGCGGCCTATACTAACGGCGCCGCGTACCGTAATATCCTGGTCGGGAAATTCTTCCCTTGCAATTTCAGAAGCGGAATAAATGGAAGCGCCGTCTTCATTAACCAAAAAAACGGGTAAGCCGAGTCCGAGTTTTTTTATGAACTGCTCTGTTTCTCTTCCGGCCGTGCCGTCGCCGATAGCAATGGCCTCAATGCTGAAAGCTTGCACCAGGCGCCTGATGGTATGTTCGGAATGGCCCAGCTTTCCGGGCTCGTGTATATAGATCAGGTCATTCTTTTTCAACGCTCCTTTTTCATCTAAGCATACTACTTTACACCCGGTGCGGTAACCGGGGTCAATAGCCAGCACTTTTTTCCCGCCCAGCGGTGAACTTAATAATAATTGTTTCAGGTTCTCCGCAAACACATTAATGGCTTCCTCATCGGCCCGCTGCTTCAGCATGGTTCTGAATTCTGTTTCGAGAGCGGGCTGCAGCAGCCTGCGGTAAGCATCCTTCACGGCTTTCCTTACCTGGGCGCTGCTTTCGCTCATGCCTTTGGCATACAGGGTCTCCATTTGCTCAACCGCCTGCTCTTCTTCGGGCGCAATGGCAATACGCAATATTCCTTCCACAAAGCCCCGCAGCACAGCCAGCGCACGATGGGAGGGAACCTTCATTACCGGCTCGCTGTAATCAAAATAATCCTTAAACTTTATGCCTTCCGTTTCTTTATCGCTCACTACTTTACTCTGCAGGGTAGCTTTGTCTTCAAACAGCTTTCGCATCCTGGCGCGAAGCTGCACATCTTCATTTACCTGCTCGGCAATAATATCCCTTGCCCCCTGGAGGGCCTCATCAGCGGTTGTTATTTTTTCATTGAAATATTTTTCCGCTTCAGCATGGAGGTCATTATCCTTTTGTTCGAGGATCAGCAAAGCCAGTGGTTCCAGCCCGTTTTCCTTTGCTACCTGTGCTTTCGTTCTCCGTTTGGGCTTATAGGGCAGGTAAATATCTTCCAGTTCGGCAAGGGTAGTTGCATTGTTTAGTTTTTGCTGTAATTCCCCCGTCATCTTTTCCTGCTCTGTAATGGATTTTTCTATGGCCGTTTTTCTTTCGGTAAAAGCCTTCAGATTTTTAGCTTCATCTTCTATCTGTTGTATCACCACTTCATCTAAGGCACCGGTTCTGTCTTTCCGGTAGCGGGCGATAAATGGAATGGTAGCGCCTTCAGCGAGCAATGCCAGTACGGTTTCCGCCTGCTGTACGCGGATATTGAGTTTTGTTGCTATAAGTGGTGCAAATGCTGTCATACAAATGCGAAACTAAAGGCTGTAGCTGAAAACAAAAACTTGGAAAAATGGGTGAGATTAAGTAAGGGAAGGCTGGGGAATACAAAGCATCAAATAGCAAATAACAAGAACCAAATAAAATACAAATGTCAAATCCGAAGAAGAAAATCCGAAATCCGAACGAGGGCGCCCCTGTAACCTGTACCTTGCGACTTGCAACTCTAAAGAAATACAAAGCATCAAGAACCAAATAACAAGAACCAAATAAAATTCAAATGTCAAATCCGAAGAAGAAAATCCGAAATCCGAACGAGGGCGCCCCTGTAACCTGTACCTTGCGACTTGCAACTCTAAAGAAATACAAAGCATCAAGAACCAAATAACAAGAACCAAA
>NZ_DAOMQT010000112.1:0-5148 GCF_035445465.1 Agriterribacter sp. | reverse complement strand
TGTATTTGATCACTTCCGCACGGATAAAGCCTTTTTCAAAATCGGTATGTATTACACCGGCAGCCTGCGGCGCCAGCATGCCTTTTGTAATGGTCCAGGCCCTTACCTCCTGCACGCCTGCTGTAAAATAAGTAATCAGGTCCAGCAAATGATAGGTAGAGCGGATCAGCCTGGTAACACCGCTTTCCTTTAACCCGATATCTTCCAGGAACATCTGGCGGTCTTCAAAGCTTTCCATTACTGCAATCTCGCTTTCGATGGCGGCGCTAACGTATAATATCTCGGCGTTTTCATCTTTTACCATTTCCTGCACAGCGGCTGTGTGCTTGTTTCCGGTAATTACACTTTTCTCATCTACATTACAAACGTAAATGACGGGCTTAAGCGTAAGCAGAAAAGTATCAGCAATAAATTTCTCCTTATCTTCTTTGCTTACGTTAAATGATCTTGCATTTTTGCCCTGTTCGAGGTGCTGTTTCAGTTGCTGCAGTATCTCCAAACCTCTTACCTGTTCCTTATCGCCGCTGGTGCGGGAAATTTTTTCCGTACGGCTAATTTTTTTCTCTACACTGTCTAAGTCTTTTAGCTGCAGTTCCGTATCAATGATTTCTTTATCTCTTACCGGGTTTACATTCCCGTCCACATGTATCACATTATCATCATCGAAGCAGCGCAGCACATGAATGATGGCATCTGTATTACGGATATTGCCCAGGAACTGGTTTCCCAGTCCTTCCCCTTTGCTGGCGCCTTTTACCAACCCGGCTATATCTACAATTTCAACGGTTGTAGGCACTACTCTTTGCGGGTTCACTAATTTTTCCAGTTCAATAAGCCGCTGATCCGGTACGGTAATTACGCCCACATTGGGTTCTATGGTGCAAAACGGAAAATTGGCCGCCTGCGCCTTGGCGCTGCTTAACGCGTTGAACAACGTTGATTTTCCCACATTGGGCAACCCTACGATACCTGCTTGTAATGCCATGATTGATTTTTAATTGTAAGTCTGGTTGTTTTAGCCCAGCCTTTTTAAAGGCGGCAAAGGTAGCATTACGGAGGGAATTTTCAAATCCGGAGAGAAGAACCAAATAGCAAATAACAAAAATCAAAAAAAATCAAATCCGAAGCCGGAAGCTCTAAATCCGAAGAGAAGAACCAAATGACAAAGAAATTTTAAATTGAAGGCGAAAGTTCGAAACCAGAAACGGGCTGTTAACCATAAACAACAAACTATAAACTCAAAACTTCTCCCAGTCATATCATTTTTTGCAATTTACATTTTACCATTTATCTTCAACTATGGCATTGAATTATATATGGATGGCTTTTTTCCTGCTGGCTTTTGCCATCGCATTTGTAAAATGGGCTTTTTTAGGCGATGCTGAAATATTAAAGCTGCTGGTGGATGGTATATTCAAATCAGCCAATGATGGTTTTGATATTTCCCTGAAATTAGTGGGCATCATGTCGTTGTTCCTGGGCTTTATGAAGATCGGTGAAAAAGCCGGCGCCATTAATTTCCTGTCGCGGCTGGTGGCGCCATTTTTCTCAAAGCTGTTTCCCGAAGTACCCAAAAATCATCCGGCTACGGGGCACATGATGATGAACTTTTCGGCTAACCTGCTGGGCCTGGATAATGCCGCTACCCCTTTTGGTATTAAAGCAATGGAAAGTTTGCAGGAACTGAATCCTGATAAAAATACAGCCAGCAATTCGCAGCTCATGTTTTTGATTTTGCACGCCAGCGGACTTACCCTGATACCCGTAAGCGTAATGGCCATGCGTGCTTCTGTAAAACCTGCTGCGGCCAATCCTACAGATATATTTGTTCCCTGCATGATCGTAACATTTGCGGCAACGATGGCGGCATTGCTGATCGTGTCTTTCCGGCAAAAGATCCGTTTGTTTCAACCGGTAATACTGGCATGGATAGGAGGGATATCTGTATTAATAGCCACTTTGGTATGGTATCTTACTACACTTGACCAGCGCAGCCTGGAAATTTTTTCATCTACACTCAGCAGTGGCATTATCTTACTGATCTTCCTTGCTTTTTTATTGGGCGGATGGAGAAAGAAGATAAATATGTTTGATGCTTTTGTAGAAGGAGCCAAAAGTGGTTTTGAAATTGCCGTGCGTATTATTCCCTACCTCATTGCCATGCTGGTGGCTATAAGTGTACTGCGCAACTCCGGTGTATTTGGATATATTACGGAAGGGTTCCGGCATTTGTTTACCTTGCTGGGCATGAATACTGACTTTGTGGAAGCGCTGCCTACGGCTTTCATGAAACCATTAAGCGGCGCCGGGGCCAGGGGCATGATGGTGGATGCGATGAATACTTACGGCGCCGATTCGTTTATTGGCCGGTTGTCGAGCATTTTCCAGGGCACCAGCGATACTACTTTTTACGTGGTGGCGGTTTATTTTGGCGCCGTTTCTATCAAAAATACCCGCTACGCTATCCCGGTAATGCTGTTAGCCGATCTTGCCGGTGTTATTACCGCTATCGCTGTGGGATATTTGTTCTTCCATTAAAAAGCAATCAGCTATCAGCAGTAAGGCATCAGGTGAGTTATCGCTAACGATAGGATGCATGCTCCTTCTTTAATACTGCCCATAGCTCAAAGCTGATCGCTCTTTCGAATTTCGGATTTGAACCTTCGGATTTAAAATTTGGATTTTATTTGGTTCTTGTAATTTGTTTTTTCAAACCACAAACTATAAACCACAAACCTCCTGCTACCCAAATATCTTATTCATCCGGTCAATGATCACTTTAAGCCTTTCCCTGTCGCCGCCGGGCACTTCTGCCGAAGCCCAGCCATTGTATCCGATTTTTTCAAGGGATTGTATGATTACCGGCCAGTTGTTATCGCCTTCCATCAGCTCCACATCGAAACCTTTCCAAAGCCCTTCATCATTTTGTTTTTTGCGGCTGTATTCTTTCACATCTAATTTCATGATGCGTTTATTCAGCGTTTCAATCCAGTGCTCGGGCCAGCCATAGCGCAGTATATTGCCGATATCAAAATACCAGCCCAGCAAAGGATGGTTGATCTCATCTACATACCTTGCAGCTTCAACAGGGCTGATCAGGAAATTATTCCATACATTTTCAATGGCGATTTTGATGCCGGTCTTTTCAGCATGCGGCAATAGTTTTTTTATCTCTTCCTGGGTACGCTTATAGGCATCGGCATAACTGATGTTTTCATTTACAACGCCGGCTACCAGCAACACGGTGGTGCCGCCATACATTTTGCAATCATTCAGTGATTCAATAACCGAATCGGCGCATTGTTTCCTGATAGCGGGATCGGGATGCGACAGCGGTAATTTCCAATGCTGGGAATTTACCACACCTGGTATTTCCAGCCCTGTTTTTTGTTTTGCATCTAATATTTCGCGATGATCAAATTTGTGCGGCGAGCTGAATTCCACGCCATCGTACCCCAGTTCTTTCAGTAGCTTAAATTTGTCCATTATGGTGTTGCCTTCTTTCACCATTTCAATCTTAAGGCTCTTTTTGATTTTAGGTTTCAGGGCTTTGGGTTCAGCTATGGATGGAACGCCAATAGTTGTTGCCGCCGCAAACAATGCAGTGTTTTTGATAAAATTTCTTCTTTGCATAAATATTATTTGAATGGGGTAAGGCCTGGCATAGCTACTTCAGCTACGGGAATTGACAGGTCGAAGCTATACGTATCTGAGGGTGGTCCTAACTGTTCGGTTGAATTCAATGCGTCCTCCCATGTAATTTTTTTACCGGTATACGCGGCCATTCTGCCCATTATGGCAAGCATGGAACTATGGGCAAGGGCTTCGCCCTGGCTGATGGTATTGCCTTTTCGTATGGCGGCAAATAACTCATTGTGTTCCGTTTGATACATATCATTTTGCTGGCCTTTATATGTCCATACTTTTTTCCCGGTTTTTATTTCATGCAGGTTACGCGAAACATCTGCTATAGCCCTGCCTTTACTGCCCCAGGCTTCTGCCGAATAACCGCCCTGGCATCCTGCCTGCTGGCGGCTGAAGTGATATCCTTTAGCATCGTTGGGATAATCGTAAGTAATAGCAAAATGATCAAAGATATGTCCGTATTTCGGTTCCGTTCTTACCTGTCGGCCGCCGGTGCCGGTGGCGCTAAGTGGCAGTTTGTCGCCGAAAGCCCAGCTCATCATATCAATACTGTGTACTGCCTGTTCTACAATATGATCACCCGAAAGCCAGTTAAAAAAAGGCCAGTTCCTTAGCTGCCATTCGGCAGAAGCGAGCTGCGGATTTTCCGGCTGCCAGCTCCTGTAGGTAGCGCCGGTATTATAGGTATTATATACGGCTGATACCTCGCCGATGGCGCCGTCAACTATTTTTCCGAAAGTGGCTCTTTTAGGCTCATGAAAGCGCCAGCAAAACCCCGAAACAATACTTACGTTTTTTTCTTTTGCTTTTTTTGCGGCTTCCAATATTTTCCGGATGCCGGGGCCGTCAACTGCCGCTGGTTTTTCGCAAAAAATATGTTTGCCAGCTTCTACAGCGGCTTCCAGGTGCAAAGGCCGGAAACCCGGCGGAGTTGCCAGTACCACCACATCCACACCCGATGCCAGCACTTTTTTGTAAGCGTCAAATCCAACATATTGATGTTCGGGACTCACATTCGCCTTGCCGGCATGTATTTCTTTAAGATTGTCAAGGGATTTTTCCAGTTGGTCACTAAATATATCTCCCATAGCATGGAGCACTACATTAGGATCGGCTGATAAAGCCTGGCTGGCTGCCCCGCTGCCCCGGCCGCCGCAGCCAATAAGTCCTACTTTAAGCGTATCCGCATTTGCTTTTTTATATGCAGGGGTAGCATGAATAATATTAAATGGCAATGCGCCTGCCGTAACTGCCATACCCGAAAGTTTGAGGAAGGTTCTTCTTTTCTGATTGCTCATGGGGAATGATAATTTTTAATAAGAACGCAATATAAAATATTATTCCTGAAAATGCGTCCTGCAAAGAAGGGAAAACACATAGACACAATAGAAACATAGGGCACAATAGAAATAATAAGAAAAGCTATGTGTACCTGTGTGCCTATGATCCTATGTTTGTGCCATGCAAGTTCTTTCAAAGATGGAGAAGAGAGTCGTAAAGATT
>NZ_DAOMQT010000111.1:0-5267 GCF_035445465.1 Agriterribacter sp. | reverse complement strand
TCAACTGAAGCCGGGCCTGCTGAATTTAATAAAGCGCCGGGTCGAACTGCCAGGGGTTTGCTATTTTTTAAAGTCAAACTATACTTTTTCAAAAAGCATGCAAGAATTTATGGACATTCAGGTTTTCTTCGATTTTTACAAATAGTTAATTCGCGCAGATATTTTTTTAGCGGCCTTTTGCAATCACATTATTTTTACAGGACTATATGCACGGCGGACTTCGGCTATTTCAGCAGAACTGATTTCAAATTGGAAAGATTTGTTTATCAATGTCAAGACTTAACCCGCGCGGGTTTTTGCTAAAAATACAAAAGGCTCACTTTCGTGAGCCTTTATACCTGATTGATTACCAGTGCCCCGGAACGGAGTTGAACCGTTACGGACATTGCTGTCCACAGGATTTTAAGTCCTGCGTGTCTACCAATTCCACCACCAGGGCAATACTTTATCTTGAATCTTAACTTTTAAACCCCATGCTGCATATAGTTACTGTTATACAAGTGTGCAACGCCCGCCTACCGGAGGACAGGCAACAAATGCTGAATCATGCTATACCGCTAAGGTCAAAAAAAATCCCCTCGCACCACGAGAGGACTTGTGAGCGGAAGACCGGGCTCGAACCGGCCACCCCGACCTTGGCAAGGTCGTGCTCTACCAAATGAGCTACTTCCGCTTATTAAAGAACTGATCGGGGCTGCAAAATTAAGGATTGCTTTTAAACAGCAAAATTTTTCTGCACCCTTCTGTTTATTTATACTTGGGGGTATACAAAGTGTTTTCCGGTACTGTTACTTTAGGCTTGCCTTTATAGCGATGCTTGTATAATCCATAACTGCCGCCAATTAAAAAGGCCATAAGCGCCACCATTTGCATGTAAAACAAAAACCTGGATGATTTTACCCAGCTCCAGGCAAAATCCTTTTTATTGTTTACCGTAATTTCCTGTTCCATATGTATTGATTTACGCTGCAAAAATAGCGGTTACCCGCTAACATTTACCCTTTTCGTTCAATAATTTCTGTAAAACGCCGCTTCTTTTTTATAAAATACTGCCATACTATACTCCCTTTGTATATTCCATGAGGATCAGCGACCCGTTTTACAGGAAAATATTTTTTTTCCTTTGTCAACAGCAGCCACTTATAAAACGCGAAATGCGCTTTTAATACCGTTACTGCATAGCCTATATCACCCTTAAACGCCTGCTGTACAGCGCTGATCCCGTCTAATACCAGGCGCAATGGAATTTTCCATATCTTTTCTGCCAATGCATAATTCCTGAACAGCATAATAAGACTGTTACGATAATTTAAATATACTTTACGGGGATTGCCTTTGGGCAGACTGCCCCCGCCCACATGATATACTACCGAGTACGGGCACACGTAAACATAATAGCCCGCCAATTGCATCCGCCAGCACAGGTCAATTTCCTCCTGGTGGGCAAAAAACAACGCATCAAACCCGTTTAAGCCATGATATGCTTCCGGCCGTATAAACAAGGCGCAGCCTGAAGCCCAGAATACCGGGGCAACATCATCATATTGGCCTGTATCTTTTTCGCATATATCAAATATCCTGCCCCGGCAAAAAGCATAGCCATACGCATCTATCCACCCACCTGCACCACCGGCGTATTCAAACATTTTTTTATCGTGCCACGACAATACTTTGGGCTGACAGGCGCCAATGGCCGCGTTCCCTTCCATTAACTCAATTACAGGCTCTATCCATCCCGGCGTTACTTCCACATCGGAATTTAATAATACGTAATAGGAAGCCTCCACCTGCTTCAGGGCCGTATTATACCCTTTGGCAAAGCCCTCGTTTATAGCGCTGCGCAATTGTATAATACCGGGATAATGCCGGCTCAGGAAGGCTAAGGAATCATCGGTTGATCCATTATCAGCCACAATAAATTGCACAGCCGGATAAGTAGTAGCCATCAGCGAAGGAAGGAACTGCTCTAAATACTTCCTGCCGTTCCAGTTCAGGATAACTACAGCTACAGTTGGATAATAGGTCAATACTGAAGAATTATTTTTTCAAAAATAAAGGAAGCATTGTTACCGTTTCGCTATTTTTAAATATGTTTCACCGTTTCTTTAACTGGCGTACGGCATTGTCGGTAATTGCTATTGCTATTGTAACAGGCACAATCTTCTATTCGCAATACCTGGCCAATAAAATAGCGGCAGATGAAAGACAGAAAGTAGAAACCTGGGTGGAAGCCGAAAAATTCCTGATCAGTTCACCGCCCGATACCGATACCAGGCTCGTTTCCGCCATTATTATCAACAATAACGATATTCCTATTATCGGGGTTAATGAAGCCGGGAGCATCATACATTATATCAATCTCGATTCTGCCAGCGTCAATAGGGATACCGGTTATCTTCATCAAAAAGTACGGCAATTCAAAAATCAACATGAGCCCATCGTTTATATTGACCCCCTCAACGGTAAAAAAGACCTGTACTACTACGGCAGTTCTACGCTGCTGCAGGAGGTGAGGTACTATCCGCTGGTGCAATTACTGATCGTAGCCTTATTTATCGTTTTTGCTTTGTATGCCATGGCAACCCGCAACCGCTCCGTTCAAAACCAGCTATGGGCAGGCATGGCCAAAGAAACCGCCCACCAGTTAGGAACACCCGTTACATCACTGCAGGGCTGGGTGGCAATGCTGAAAGAAGATCCTTATAATGAAAAGATGGCCGCGGAACTGGCCAAAGATGTAGACAGGCTGCAACTGGTATCGGACCGGTTCAGTAAAATTGGAAGCACCCCAAAGCTGGAGGAAAAAGACCTGCTGGTACAGATTGGCAATATGGTAGATTATATCCGTCGCAGATCGCCTGAAAAAGTGCAGTTTATCATAAATGCGGGTAATGCGCAAACCATTCCCATAAAAATTTCCGCATCGCTGTTCGACTGGGTCATTGAAAATCTTTTAAAAAACGCATTGGATGCCATGGGAGGAAAAGGCGTGATTACCATTGATATTACGCAAACCACTGAGCAGGTACAGATAGATGTAAACGATACGGGCAGGGGAATAACTTCCGCCAATATGAACAGCGTATTTAAACCCGGATTTACCACTAAAAAACGGGGATGGGGATTGGGGTTAACGCTTTCCCGGCGCATCATCCAGCAATATCACAAAGGCCAGTTGTTTGTAAAAAGCTCAGAGGCGGGCAAAGGAACTACTTTCAGGATTATATTGCAGAAGTCTGCAGGGTAACGGGGAACAAGTTGCAAGTTGCAGGGGGGACAGGTTACGGCTTGCAGGAAATGCACACCCTGAGACCTGAAACCTGTGACCTGAAACCCTTTACCCAAACATTTCCTTTACTCTTTCAAAAAAACTTTTTTCACCCTTTACAGGCTGTGGTTTAAAATTGGGTGAATCCTGCAATTTTTCCAGCGCCGCCTTTTCCTCAGCATTAATATTTTGCGGCGTCCACACATTTACATGAATAAGCTGGTCGCCCCTTTCGTACGAATTAATAGCAGGAAAACCCTTTCCCTTTAAACGGAATATTTTGCCGCTATGTGTACCTGCGGGTATTTTAATTTTTGCCTTACCATCAATAGTCGGCACTTCTACCTGCGTACCAAAAACAACATCCGTAAAGGAAATATGCAGATCAAATACAACGTTCAAACCATCTCTTTGCAGGTATGCGTGGCTTTCTTCCTCAATCAGTATAATTAAGTCGCCGGAAGGACCCCCCCTTTCCCCGGCATTGCCTTTGCCACTCATGCTCAACTGCATCCCTTCCTGCACACCGGCAGGTATATCAATATTCACTGTTTCCTCGCCATATACTCTCCCTTCGCCCCGGCAACTGGTGCATTTGCTGGTGATAGTGGTTCCCTCGCCATTGCATGACGGGCAGGTAGTAACGGTTTGCATTTGGCCCAAAAAAGTATTGGTTACTTTTCTCACCTGCCCGCTTCCGCCGCAGGTAGAACAGGTTTGTACCCCACCTTTGTCCTTGGCTCCCGTGCCGCTACAGGTTGCACAGGAAACATACTTTTTTACTTTGATTGTTTTAGTGGCGCCATTGGCAATCTCCTCATAATTCAATTTTATTTTAACCCGCAGGTTACTGCCTCTCACACCATGACTTCTGCGTCCACCTCCGCCCCTGCTTCCACCACCAAAAAAGCTACCGAAAATATCATCACCAAAAATATCTCCAAACTGGCTGAAGATATCTTCCGTATTCATATTACCATAGCCACCTCTGCCATTGTTCCCTAAACCTGCATGGCCAAACCTGTCGTACTGCGATTTTTTATCAGCATCACTCAATACTTCGTAAGCTTCAGCGGCTTCTTTAAACTTTTCTTCTGCAGCCTTATCCCCGGGATTGCGATCCGGATGATGCTGCATAGCTACCTTGCGGTAAGCTTTCTTTATCTCTTCTGCCGATGCAGATTTGGAAACACCTAATACTTCGTAATAATCTCTTTTCATATACTTGAATATGCTGATCTGAAAAGCCGGGCATTTAAAAACTGTTCAGGAAAGGAATATGCTGACCTCATTTTCAAATTATAACCCAACTACTACTTTTGCAAAACGGATGATCTTATCATTGAGATAGTATCCTTTTACAATTTCTTCTATTATTTTTCCTTTCAGTTTTTCATCTGCCACCGGCACCTGGCTTACCGCTTCGTGCTCATCCGGATTAAATTCCTGCCCCTTACAATCCATAGGCTTCAGGCCTTTGGAAGATAAAATTGACCTGAGCTTATTAAAAATTAATAATATGCCTTCCTGCACGGCATCTTCCGGTTGTCCGCTTTCCTGTACCTGCTTTTCTGCCCTGTCACAGTCATCCATCACATCTAATAAAGAAATAATTACTTCCTTTCCGGCGGTTTGTATTAACTCTACTCTTTCCCTGGCGTTCCTTCTTTTATAATTATCAAATTCGGCATATAACCGCAGGTATTTCTCTTTTTGCTCTGCCAATTCGGACTGAACGCTCTCTAATTCATCTGTCAGTTCCTCAGGTACATTTGTTTGATCTGCCATATTTGCGCTTTCATTAAGGTTTTCGGTTGTATTGGATGACGCATTTTCGTGATTTTCAGTGTTCTTATTCTTTAAATCTTCCATAGTCCTTATGTATTGTATAAATGCATTTAAAACCGGCAACAAGTTTGCCAACCCTGTTTTTAAGTCAAATTGTCGGATAGGATTAGGCATTTAATTCGTAAAGGCATGAAAGTACTATATAATTTAG
>NZ_DAOMQT010000110.1:0-5431 GCF_035445465.1 Agriterribacter sp. | reverse complement strand
CCAGATTAAGTTTTTCAATATAAGGGATGAAAATAGCAGAGCTGTCCAAATGATCTACAGGGATGTCAAAGTAGCCCTGGATTTGGGGCGCATGCAAGTCCATCGTAATTACCCTGTCGGCCCCGGCGGCGGTTAACAGGTTGGCTACCAGCTTGCTCCCAATGGCCACCCGGGGCTTATCCTTCCTGTCTTGCCGGGCATAGCCGTAATAGGGCAAAACAGCAATAATTTTATCGGCAGATGCCCGGCGCGCCGCATCAATCATCAGTAACAATTCCAGGATATTGTCTGAAGGAGAAAAAGTGCTCTGGATCAGAAAAACATAGTCGCCCCTGATGCTTTCTAAAAAGGTAGGCTGAATTTCCCCGTCGCTGAAACGCTGGATGCTTATTTTTCCTAATGGCTGTCCAAACTGTTGTGCAATTTTTTCTGCAAGATAGCGGGATCCGGTACCTGAAAATAATTTCGCCTTCGGTTGCATAAATAAGTGGATATGGGGCGAAGATAAAAAGAAGGAGGAAACTAATGACCGGGTATTTTAAAAAAGTATCAAAAACGCCGCGAAGCCCCAGGAGTAAAATAACTCATTTAACAGGCCGGGTGCTGCCTGCTTTATTTAATACTGTGGCTTATGCCGTTAATCTCCCGTGTATTAGGTTGTAAAGATGTTCCTTACTTAATAAGCTTTATCTGTTAAATGACAGAGCAACCCGGGGGTGAGCAGAAGCAACAGGCGTTGTTTTAACTTCGGTAGCAGTGGTTTTTTTATGATTCTTAAAAGCCTGGTATATGGAGGAACATACAAATACTGAAAAAATGAGCACAACGAAATACATGCCTATGCAAAACAAAAGGGGTTGAAGGGAGCCAATAACAAGCTGGCGGTTCGACAGTTTCATAAGGAGTAGATTTTAACGATTTTTAAAGGAATTTGGATATCTTACAGGATGGAATAACGGCTGAAAAACACAAAAATTATGTTGCCTGCACAAAAAACATCCATCAAACACTGGTCGGAAGACGACCGGCCAAGGGAAAAGTTGCGTAATAAAGGACCCGAAAACTTAAGTAACTCCGAACTGATAGCCATACTGTTACACCATGGAACCCGTCAAAAATCTGCTGTTGAACTGGCCAAAGAGATCCTGCAGATGGGCAGCAATAACCTGAGCCAACTGGGCAGGCTTTCCATAAAAGAATTGATGAAGATCAAAGGAATTGGCGAGGCAAAATCCATCACTATTGCAGCCGCATTAGAGCTGGGCCGGCGCAGGCAGGCGGGTGAAATATTGAACAAACCGGTAATTACAGATAGCGGCAGCATTGCCAGGTACCTGCATGCCATGCTCAAAGACCAGGATAAAGAAGTATTTATGGTACTGTTCCTGAACCAGGCCAACAAGATTAATCATATGGAAATCATCAGCCGCGGAGGTATAACAGGTACGGTAGCCGATCCCAGGGTAATCTTAAAAAGAGCGTTGGAAGAAGATGCCGTAAGTATTGTGCTTTGCCATAACCATCCCTCCGGAAGTCTTAAACCCAGCCGCGCCGATGAGGCGCTGACCCAGAAAATAAAGGAAGCCGCCCGTTATTTCGATATTAAGGTAGCCGATCACGTTATTGTGAGCGAAGCGGGTTTTTTCAGCTTTGCAGATGAGGGGTTGCTATAAGAGGCGGTCAGCAGTCAGCTTTCAGCCATTAGCACACAGTGTCATTCCCCCGTAACCCTAACTTCCAAACTATAAAATTCCAAACCACAAACTTTCAACACTATTCCCCGGTGCGACTTAAGTTTTGGGTTTTGCATAAAAACCTGATCTTTATATTACCGCTTTGCATATAAGCCACTTAATATGAAACAGCCTATCCGTTATTTTACCTGCCTTGTATTTGTATGCATTGCCACAGGTGCCGCGGTATCCGCCCAGCATGCCGATACGGGTACAGAAGCACATGGCACCTCTCCTATATTTAAAAAATTACAACCGATTTCATCAAACAGCCAATGGAAACAAATTTCGGCAACACCGCTTCGTTTTACCACCTATCATACCCAGGGGCTCACCAAAGTAAACGGCTTCTTCTACATGACAGCCGTAAAAGTAAACCGCTGGCCAAAGCCTTATGGTAAAATAATGAACGGATACGACCGCGATAACGGCGATGGTATGGGTTATTTGTTCAGGTTTGACAGTGATGGAAAACTGACAGACAGCATTCAGATAGGCGAAGGCGTTATTTATCATCCCGGGGGAATTGATTACGACGGGAAGTATATATGGGTTCCCGTGTGTGAATACCGTCCCAATGGCAAATCCCTTATTTATAGGATTGATCCGGGCAATATGCAAAAAACAAAAATGGCTGCATGTAATGACGCGCTTGGGGCAATAGCTTATAACAGGGATAACCATACCCTTGTGGGCATGAACTGGGGCAGCAGAAAATTTTACGAATGGAAGGTTGCTACGGTTAGTGACAGCACCGTGCTCCAGCCTGTTTCGGAACAGGGTATTAAAAACCTGCATTACTATATAGATTACCAGGACTGCAATTATATTGGCGATGGACTTATGCTTTGCGCCGGTTTAAAAACATACAAACACCCCAATAATGGCACGGCTTTTAAACTGGGTGGGATAGAAGTGATTGATATGCGTAATTATTCATCCGTGTTTCAGTTCCCGGTAAATGAATGGGCTAAACCGGGAACGGTTATGACAAATAATCCCTGCTTTGCAGAAATCGTAAGCGGAAAGCTACGGTTCTATTTTGTGCCCGAAGATGATCATTCTACTTTATATACTTATGAGTTGGAGGAGTAAAGGATGAGATAGGTGAGAAGAAAGACGTGAGAGGTGAGAAGAAGATGTTCATTTATCATTTATCATCTGTCGTTTCACGTTTCACGAGAAGGGAGAAAGGAGTACCGGGTCCATCATTAGTAGTTTTTGGCTAATCCCTTACACCCTATACCTTATCCTCCGAACCCTCCCAAACGCTAAACGCTCAAACCACAAACTCCCACTCCTGTTTATCCTATTTTATATTACCTTTCAAAAAATAAATAGTATGAAACGGTTTCTTGCACTGGCTTTATTCATATTTGCGCTTACCCCAACCGGTTATACTCAAAACAAACCAATAGAAATGGCCTTATACCCTGAAAATAAAGTACCGGGTAATTTACCGGGACCTGATGAAGAAAAATCCGAAGCCAGCGGTGGTATTCTCCGCGTGAGCAAAATAAAAATCCCTACACTAACGGCTTATTTGCCCCCGGCAGATAAAGCTAACGGAACGGCGGTGATCATTTGTCCCGGCGGCGGCTACAGCATAGTGGCCATTGACCATGAAGGTTTTAAAGTAGCCGAAAAATTCAACGAAATGGGCGTGGCAGCATTTGTATTAAAATACCGCATACCCGATGAAAAAAATCAAACAGATCCTTCCATCGCTCCCCTGCAGGATGCGCAGCAGGCCATACTAACGGTAAGAACTAACGCTAAAAAATGGAACATTCACCCGGAAAGGATCGGCATCATGGGTTTTTCGGCCGGAGGGCATCTGGCTTCTACCGCAGGAACGCATTTTGAACGTTCGTTGATTGACAACCCGGATCGTGTAAGTGTTCGCCCGGATTTTATGATCCTTATTTACCCTGTTATCAGCGCCGATATTGCCATTACACACAGCGGATCATTTAAAAACCTGCTGGGTGGCAATGCATCAGCCCAACAACTTCTTTTATACTCCAACGAAAAGCAGGTTACGGCTAAAACGCCCCCTGCTTTTTTAGTACATGCATCAGACGATGGCGGTGTAAGCCCCAACAACAGCATTGCTTTTTACCAGGCACTCATAAAAAATAAAATAGCAGCCGAGCTGCATATTTACCAAAATGGCGGTCACGGGTTTGGCATGCATAACGCCACTACAAAAGATGAATGGATGGACAGGTGTAAAAACTGGTTAAACGGGAACGGCTGGCTAAAAGCTCAGTAAAAAAGCGGTTCCTTCGCCTTCGGTACTTTGTACCTGCACATTGCCTTTATGCAGCATCATTATTTGCTTGCACAGGCTCAGTCCTATGCCGCTGCCGCTTTTTTTAGTGCTGAAAAAAGGAATGAATATTTTATCCAGGATATCAGCGGGAATACCGCTGCCATTATCCGCTATTTTTACCGTTACTTTTTGACTGGCTGTTTTATAGGCCGACAAAACAATATGCGGCTGTGCCTGGTCCTTCACCGCTTCCATAGCATTTACCAGCAAATTGATCATTACCTGCTCCATGAGGTTCACATCGGCTTCAATTTCCAGCTCCGGGTCTTTCAGTATCACATCCATATCAATATTTTTTTGCTGCAGGCTGGGCTGCATTAACCGGAACAGGTTTTCAAAGAGGTCGCGCACATATATTCTGGTTAGGTTGAGTGTAGTGATCTTGTTCAGGTTGCGGTAGGTTTCCGCGAATTTCAACAACCCTTCGCTCCTTCTTTTAATAGTAATAATACCCAGCTCCAGGTCTTCTACCGTTCCCTCCTCGTCTTCTATATGTTTAGAAGCAAGCTGCAACCGGTTTTTAAGCGTATCGGCCAGGGAAGAAATAGGCGCCACTGAATTCATGATCTCATGCGTCATTACGCTCAGCAGCTTTTGCCAGGCCTTGGCCTCATTTTCATCCAATGCCTCATCTACATTCTGAAAGGCGATGAGCTTATATATCCTGCCGTCTGTTTGAAAAGCGGTTGCCGACAGTAACACTTTTATCATGTTCCTGTCTTTTGTTAGCTGCACCACTTTGCCTTCGCCCGGCCGCAATGCAATAATTTCCTGGTATAGCAACCCGTCTCTTTTCTCCAGCGAATGAATGGTTTTGAGATAAGGAATACCCAGCATTTTTTTGAGCGATTCATTCATCCATCCTGTTTCGCCCGACCCGTGATCGTAAGAAAGGATGCCGGTATCTACCAGCTCCAGTATTTTTTGCAGGTACTGGTATTGCGTTTCCCGCTCTTTACTAATTACTTTAAACGTAGTATTGATATCATTGAATCCCCTGCGGAGGGGCTGCAGTTCAAGCGGCGCGTGCTTCACATCAAAATGGCGGGAGAAATCGCGGTAATGTACCGACTCTACAAACTGTGATACCTCATCGTGCGCTTTTTTATGAAACCGGTAAAAATCATACAGCTCATATATTACAACAGGGATGAGGATAGCAAGGTATACGTAGCTGCCTGTGCCTTTCATTACCAGAAAAGCCGTAGCGCATAATGTGATGAACAACAGCGCCACCCTTACTAATATCCGCCATTCGTATTTTTTAAACATGCTAACAGGTTACAGGTTACAGGGTGCAGGTTACAGGTTGTGCATGCCTAAAATAGGTTGACAAAAAACAGTCACTTATGATGAGGCAAAT
>NZ_DAOMQT010000109.1:0-5472 GCF_035445465.1 Agriterribacter sp. | reverse complement strand
AACACATAGGATCATAGGTACATAGGTGCACATAGTTTTTCTTATTCTTTCTATTGTGTTCCTGCGTTTCTACTGTGCCTGTGTGTTAAAGATAACCAACACAGAAAACTCATGATACACACAGAAATATCCATATCGTGTTTTCTCATGCCGGTGAAATCAATATTCCTGTACAATAACATCCAAAACGCACGTTATCTATTTAAGCGCAAGGAAGTTTCCTGTTCATTACTTTATTGTTTCCCCGTAAAATAGTTGTGCTCTTTCCGTAGGGCCGGCTGCAAGATATTTTTTTAGAAATTCCTTTTGTTCCCCGCTGCGCTTACTGAGCAAAAGCAGTTGTTTGCGGATACCTTCGGTATCGTACTGAAAGTTTTCTACCAGCAGCCCTATCCCGTCTAATTTTTGATTTGCTTCAGCGATCAGCATGCTCACCGGTTCCAGCATCGTTTTGATTACAGCATCCTGCTTTTGAGGAAGAAAACCATTATTACGGTACTGTACAAACGAGTTGAAGATGTCTGTAGCCGTGTTGAGGTTATCCACTGCGGCATTATACAATTGCATATCCTGCTCACCTGCAATAATGGCAATGTTCATCCTGTTATAACCCTGCCACAGCTTAAACATTTCATTGTTTGCTCCTGCATTTTTCATGCGGTGTTCAATGGCAAGGTATTGCTGCAGGCTGTCCATTTGCAAAAAAGCCTGTACAGAATCTTTATAGTGAAAAACAGTCTTATTTTTTGTTGTGGTATTCCCGTAGCTTACGGGCTTTTCGAGCAATTGCCAAAGCGGGTCAAAGGGTATATGGGTTTGTATAAACGTAGCAGGATGCACCATAAAATACCTAAAGCTACCCTGTTGCCCGGCATCCCAGGTAGGATCAAACAACCACCACGCATCATCCAAATATACAGCGCACCATGCATGTCCCGTATTTCCTCTTGTGCTAACACCTGCAGGATAGCCGTAAACAACATAAGAAGTTAACCCGATCCTTGATGCCAGATCGGCGAACAGCCCGGCGTAATTTTCACATACGCCTTTTCTTCTGCGGAGCGTAGCGGCGATCTTTGTTTCGTGATCCACGCTCCTGTTGAAATAATAGGAGCTGTCGTCATCGTAACGGATATTGTCAGTAACCCAGCCATAAATGGCCTGCAACTGTACCTTCGGAGCATCATAACGATTTTGTATATATGCTGCAAGTGCAGCAGGAGAACGACTGGTGGAATCAGGCACAGCAATAGCAAATCTGCCAAACCCGGCATAGTTATTCCAAAGCTGCCCGTTTGCAACGCCGCAGCCCAGTAACATGCCATATACCAGCAGGTGGAATTTCATGGCCTAAAGTTATTACAAAGAAAGGAGGTGTGGAAGGGCTAAACTCAGGCTTCATTTTGCCAATGCATGCAGCAGCTTTTCATTAATTTTTACCGGGTACTTCTTTTTTAAAGATTTGATCCATTGCGCTTCCAGTACCGCCTGGTAATCATTGATCACCAGCCCCCTGGCTTCTTCAAAGCTTCTTTGTGCCGGCTCATCGTATACATTTAACACATACATGAAATGAGTTGCGCCACTTGCCGTATCCGTTATGCGTTCGGTAATTTTGCCCGGTTGTATACTTTGCTTTGTGCCGGGAATCTGTTCCAGCTCAAACCTGGCCGAATCGGCAATGATTTTTCCCTGGCTGCTTTCTCCCAGTGTTCTCCATTTTCCGATGTAGTTGTTTATATCGCTGCTTATTGTTTCGGCTGTTTCAGGGTCGGCTGTGGTAAAAAAAACAGCATTGGCGCTGGGTCCCCAGGTATACTTTGCTTTATGCTCCCCGTAATATGTCTCTAATCCTTTCTTATCTTTTGCGGCCTTATCCCAAACCTGTTCTTCCATTATTTCAAATAACAGGTTGCCTTCCGAAAATTCGGTTAGCTGATTGCGGAAAGCCATATTATAATCTTCAAGATGTACCTGGTAATATGATTTTGCAGAGGTAGCAACAAACTGTTTCATCAGATCTGCATACGGTAACGGACCAGTATAGCTACTTTTTACAGACACGATGAAGTTTAGCCAATCCTTTATCGTTTTGCTTTCTTTGTGAAATGAAAACAAAACGGTTTGATCTGTTATGTTTTTTTGCGGCGTAAAATTGTTGTTCACTAAAAAGCTGTCGGTTAAACGCCATAAAAGCGGGTCTTGCTCAAATTGCCTTTTGTAGCCGATTTCATTTATTATACGGCCGGCAAATTGCTCACGGGCAATAGCTATACGGGCATCCTGTGTAACCGCTTCTTTAAATAATGCCTCCGATTGCGTGCTATCGGTGCTTACCGGGAAATGCCTGATGCGCTTAACAATATGGATGCCAAACGCGGTTTCAAAAGGCGACGAAACATCCCCGTCTTTTTGTAAAGCATACACCGCGTTTTCAAAAAAGGGATCATACCTGCCTACGCCAAAGTCCGGCATCAGTCCGCCGGTGCTGTAAGCATTTCTTTCCGAGCTGAATTGTTTTGCCAGGGCAGAGAAATCACTTCCTTTCTGTAAAGCCTGGTATAATGAATCGGCTAACTTTTTTTGGGGTTGCTTTTCTTCAGCCGAAGCAGCAGGTATGTAAGCCAGTAATATTTGTGCTGCCCGCATCTTGCCCCATGCAGGTCTTGTGGCTGTTCTTTTAATGATATGATACCCGGCGCTGCTTTTATAGGGCATAGAAAATGCACCATCCCGGAGGGCATACGCAACGGACTCAAGCTCGTAGGGCAGTGAAAAGACCGTAATAAAGCCGATATCGCCTTTATTATTTTTTACCATGGGGTCTAATGAATGCTTTTCTGCGGTTACAGAAAAATCGCTGCCATTCTTTAATTCGGCGTAGGCCTTATGGATATTTTCAAAAGCTGCTAAAGTATCAGTTGCAGTGCGTGCGGAAGGGTTTTGAATATAGTTCGCATCAAAAGGAATAAATATATGTGATAACCGGATATCTTCCTGGCTGCGTTTAAACGCTTCTGCAGCCAGGGCGTGAATCATATTATTATCCGTCATGTAATCTGCTTCAATTTGCCGGCGAAAATTAAGCAGATCATTTTTTTGTGCGGGCAGCGTATCCATTTTACGGTCTTTAGCCGCCTGCACTTTTAATTTAAAGGCAATGAAAAGATCAACATAATCCTGCAGGGCCTGTTCATTTGCGCCGGCTGTATTGTTTTTATTAAAAGCTCTTAAAAACTCCTCTTTATCCACTTTATGTTTCCCATATGTAAAGAGGGTTTGTGCGGAAAGATATATTCCCGGTGAAAGCAGCACAATCAGAATGAGTAGTTTTTTCATCACTGGTATTCCTGAAGGGTTATAAACGTTTTAGTCTTCTTTTAAGTATTTGGGCGATCAGCAGTCAGATTCAGGTGAGTTACTACTAATGACAGGAGGGATACTCCTTCCTTATTACTGCTCTTAGCTAATGCTGATAGCCGGATGCCGACAGGCGCTCCTTTTATCACATTTTCCACATTTTCTTCCTGCAAATTAAAGCAATTTGGTTCCTCCCCGGCTTAATATCTGTCTTACTTACGCAGGCAATATAAGGCTGGAAGAAATTCAGTCCTCATAAAATAATGTTGTTTTGTATCTTCGTCCATTACAACTTACTATGGTTTATATGAACATAGGAAGGAAAAATATAAAAGAACAGTTTAAATTAAAAATTCATGGAACCGAATGTCTTGTCCATTATAATAGCTGTTGTATGCCTGATTATAGGTGTGGTGGCGGGTAAATTTATTTTTGCCGCAAATACCAAAAAGCTTATTGAAGATGCTGAAAGTCAATCTAATAAACTCATTTCCGATGCCAAAACAGCCGCTGAAAACCTGAAAAAAGAAAAATTGCTGGAAGCCAAAGAAAAGTTTGTTCAGCTAAAGTCCGAGCATGATAAGGAAGTGCTCGACAAAAACAAAAAAATTAATGATGCCGAAACCCGTATCCGGCAAAAGGAACAAACCCTGAATCAAAAAATTGACAACATTGATAAGCAGGTGAAAGAAAACGAGGTGATCAAGGAAAACCTTAACCGCCAGATAGAAGTAGTTGGCCAGAAACGCAATGAATTAGAGAAACACCAGGAGGAGCACATCCGGCGCTTAGAGAAAATAGCTGCCTTAACGGCGGAAGAAGCGAAGGCGCAGTTGCTGGAAACGCTTAAGCAGGAGGCGCAAACCCGCGCCCTTGTTATACAGCAGGAGATCATTGAAGATGCGAAGCTAAGAGCCAATAAGGAAGCCCGTAAGCTGGTCATTCAAAGTATCCAGCGTACGGCTGCAGAACAAACCATTGAAAATACGGTTACGGTGTTTAACTTAGAAAGTGATGAAATCAAGGGGCAGATCATTGGCCGCGAAGGAAGAAATATCCGTGCTATTGAAGCCGCTACAGGGGTAGACCTGATCGTGGACGATACCCCCGAAGCCATCGTGCTTTCTTCCTTTGATCCCTTAAGAAGGGAAATTGCCCGCCTGGCATTACAAAGGTTGGTTACAGATGGTCGTATACATCCCGCCCGTATTGAAGAAGTGGTGGAAAAAACCCGGAAACAATTAGAAGAGCAGGTACTGGAAATAGGCGAAAGAACCGTTATTGAGTTAGGCATTCACGGCCTCCACAAAGAACTGGTGCGTATAGTAGGGAAAATGCGTTTCCGCTCTTCTTATGGGCAGAACCTGCTGATGCATAGCCGCGAGGTAGCTAATTTATGCGGCGTTATGGCGGCTGAACTGGGGTTGAATCCCAAATTAGCCAAACGGGCAGGACTGTTACATGATATTGGCAAGGTTCCCGATGAGGAAACAGAACTGAGCCACGCTTTATTAGGCGCTAAGCTGGCTGAAAAATATGGTGAAAACCCGGCGGTAGTTAATGCGATCGGCGCCCACCACGATGAAATGGAAATGCGGTATGTGATCTCCCCCGTGGTTCAGGCCTGCGATGCCATCAGCGGCGCCCGTCCTGGCGCCCGCAGGGAAATTATGCAGCAATACCTCCAGCGTATCCGTGAGCTGGAAACCCTGGCCTTAACCTATCCCGGTGTGGAAAAAGCCTATGCTATACAGGCCGGACGTGAATTAAGGGTGATTGCGGAAGCCGATAAAATGACGGATGCCGACAGCGAAAAGTTGAGCTTTGAAATAGCGCAGAAGATACAAACGGAAATGACCTATCCGGGACAAATTAAAGTAACGGTTATCAGGGAAAAAAGAGCGGTGAACATAGCCAGATAGATGTGTTGCAGGTTGCAGGTTACAAGGTAGCAGGGTGTTTCCGTGTAACCTGAAACTTGTATCCTGTAACATCCTTCATAATTTGTTTTGGTATTTCAGGTATCCGTTGCTACCTTTGCGTCCCTTAAAAATTTGTAGTCATGAGCACAGCAGTACAATTTGTTCACGAACAATTGACCACTTCCAAAAC
>NZ_DAOMQT010000108.1:0-5561 GCF_035445465.1 Agriterribacter sp. | reverse complement strand
TATATAAAAAACTAACCAAAGGTCTGGATGATGTTGTCAATTACGAAATACAGCTTATCCCAACAATTGCAAGCATTTCGCTTATATCACACTGTTACAGGCCCTGCAACAGCAGACATTGTGCACTAAAAAAAACCAAGACAAAGCTTATGTAACCGGCATATCCTTTCCTTTTAAAATAGCAACTGTTAGCCGGCTTATGCAAAGCAATCTTTCCCTTTCATCATAAATTTTTATATCCCATACATGGGTAGAAGAGCCCAAATGTATAGGCGTGGCGATACCTGTAACCCGTCCCTGCCGGGCACTTCGGATATGATTGGCATTAATTTCCAGTCCCACACAAATAAATACATTCGTGTCTAAAACCAGCGATGAAGCCACACTTCCCAATGTTTCCGCCAGCGCAACCGAAGCGCCGCCATGCAATAAACCATAAGGCTGCCGGGTACGCTGGTCTACCGGCATGGTGGCTTTCAGGTAATCATTCCCGATTTCAGTAAATTCAATACCAATGTGCTCTCCCATGGTTCCGGCACTCATGGCCTGCAGCTTTTGAAGTGAGAATTCCTTTTTAAACCAGATATGCGACATGATTACAGATTGTTTTAATGTTCAATTGAATTCAAACTTAATTGTTTTCACTGCAATAATATAACCCCGTTCATTGATTATTTTTAATATTGCTGACAGATTTTTAGCAATGCACGACCAACTTTTACAACTCAGACAACTCATTCAGGCTGTATATCCGTTGCCTGATGAAGACTGGCATGCCTTTACCGGGATATGGCAGCCTTTTTCCGCAAAAAGAAAAGAGATCATTACGGCTGCCGGAGAAAGAGAAAAATATTTATATTTTGTGCTGGAAGGCCTGCAAAGAGTATATTATTATGATGAGCAGGATCGTGAAGCCACCCTCGTTTTTACCTATGCGCCTTCTTTTGGCGGCGTGCTGGATGCCATGATGCTGCATCAGCCTTCGCGCTATACGTATGAAACCCTTACGCCATCTTTCTTTTTAAGAGCCCCATACCATGAAGTGGAAATCATTATGAAAAACAGGCCTGCTGTTGAAACGATGGTGCGTATGGGCGTAACCAATGCCTTATCGGGCTTATTAGAACGGCTCGCAGAAATACAATGCTACTCTTCTGAAGATAAGTTCAGAAAACTTTTACAACGCAGTCCGCACATTTTACAACTGGTTCCTCATAAATACCTCGCTAATTACCTGGGAATAGACCCTACCAACTTCAGCAAGATCATCAACAAAATAAAAATCTGAAAATCTTGGTATTTACCAATACTTATCATTGCCCCGCGATACAACTTTGCATCATCAATAAAATATGAAGCAAATGAAAGCCATGTCAAAATTCAAATTATTAAGCTCATTGGAGCAGGAGGTTGAAAAACATCTTGCTGAAGCCGTTAGCGTTTTCCAGAACTTACCCGAAGAAACCCTGTTAAAACCCGCCCCGGATGGCGGCTGGAGCATGGCCCAGTGCCTGGCGCATTTAAACAGCTATGGCAGGTTTTATTTACCGGCAATCACTTATGCCATCAACCATCCCGCGGGAAACGCTACCAACGAAAAATTTAAAAGCGGATGGCTGGGCAATTATTTTACCCAAATGATGCAACCCGGCAATTCCACTAAAAAATATAAGTCGCCTAAAGATCATTCCCCAACGCCCGATCTTGATGCCCGTGCAGTAGTGGCGGAATTCATACAGCAGCAGGAACAGCTTATGCGCTGCCTGCGAAAAGCTAAAGCCACAGATATTAATGCCACCCGCGTACCCGTATCCATTTCAAAATGGATCCGTTTAAAGCTCGGTGATACTTTCCGGTTTTTAATTGCGCATAATGAACGGCATATGCTACAGGCAAAAAGACATTTGATTTTATGCCCGTTATAGTTTTAGATTTGCCTTGCTATAATTGTCTTACTATATTCACACAGGTAATCCGAATGCTTACACATAAAATAAACCGCACCACATCTGAAAAAGAAAAAATGATTCATTCGCCGCTGGCGGATTTTATCAGAACGCTATACCCGCTGGGAAAAAAAGCAGAGCAATACATTATACAAAATTCATTTCACAAAAAAATAAGCAGGAGCAAATACCTTTTAAAACCAGGTGAATTTTGTTCATATTATTACTATATACACAAAGGCGTTTTACGTGCTTTTATAAAAGAAGGAAAAAAGGAGATCACCACATGGATCAATCCCGAAAATGAGATTACTACTTCTATCCGCAGTATGTCGCGCAATGAGCCATCACTGGAATATATACAAGCCCTGGAAAACAGCGATCTGTATGCCATGTCTTTTGAAAGCATGCAAAAGATGTATACGCTCTTTCCTGAAATGAATACAGTAGCACGGATGCTGCTGGAAGAATATTATGCTGCGTCAGAAGAAAGATCATATATTTCGCGCCTACCAAGCGCCGAAAAAAGATACAGTCATTTTAATGCTACAAGGCCGGAGCTGGTAAACCGTATACCGCTCAAATATGTGGCCTCCTATCTGGGCATGTCGGAAGAAACACTCAGTCGGCTCAGAAGCAAAAAAAGCATGTAGTTCAACATATATTAACTCCATCTTGTCTCCTCTACTAAACAGAAAAATAAATCCTGATAATTGTCAAGAAAATAAAGCACTTTTTTATAAGTAAAAACACTTAGCGTGCAACAAAAAAAACTCGTTGAACTCTATGCCAGCATTGATTTTCTTTCCATTTTTAAAAAAGTAAAGATCGTCAGATCAACCACCTTCCCTTTTCCAGCAGTCCCGGCAAACTCGGTTTTTTTTGCTTTTTTTGACTTTCGAAGTCAATTTAAAACCAATACTCATGAAACAGATTTTTACCTTTCTGGCCTGTGTGCTATGCATTCCATCCTTTTCGCAAATTACAGTTAACGGTTCTTCATCTTCCACCGCGGTAGCCAATAATGCTCCGGCTATAGTGGTGGATGACGCACTCACGGTAACCGGCGTAAGCATTAGTAAATTCCGTGTGTCCATATCAACCAATTACAACGCAGGTGATGTGTTGTCCTATTCCGGAACCCTGCCATCGGGTGTAACAGCAGCATATGCATCCGGTGTTTTAACATTTACAGGTGTGGCCAGCCCGAACAATTATCAAAGCCTGCTGCGCACGGTAAAGTTTAATACTACTTCATCCGTATCTGCCACGCGCACCGTTACTTTTGAGGCCGGCGACGGAACCGCTAAGTTTTACAATACTAACGGTCACTACTATGCGTATATAACAGGATCTTATACCTGGACGGATGCTAAAGCCAATGCCGCCACCAAAAATCTGTTCGGACAAACCGGCTACCTGGTTACTATTACAAGCGCCGCAGAAAATACTATGGTGCTGTCTTTAAGTGGTCAGGGCTGGATTGGGGCCAGCGATCAATTTAGCGAGATCAATGCTGCTACCGGCACCAACACTTACGCCAGCCAAACTGCTTCTGAAGGAAAATGGTATTGGGTTACCGGCCCGGAAAAGGGCACACATTTTTCCAATGGAAGTACAGCAGTTTCAGGCCAATATAACAACTGGAACAGCGGAGAACCAAACAACTCTTCAGGTGAGCATTATGCAGAAAATTCTTATGCTGCCGGTAAATGGAATGATTCAAAAAATACTGGTCCTTTAGGATATATATTAGAATTTGGCGGCGTTACCGGAGAGCCGGTTGTTGACATAACACACAGCAGAAATATTCAGCTTATTGCCACCGAGCTTAAGGCTACCACAGGTTCGGTAACTTACCAGTTACACGCAGCCGCTCTTGCCGTGGATGACAATATTGCAGTGCACAGCGCCGCAAATATTGTTAATACGAGGGTAACCATTTCTGGTAATTTTAATCCGGGTGATGTTTTAAGCTATACCGGACCTGCGCTTCCATACAATGGTATTACCGCTGTGGCTTATAACTCCGCAACAGGAGTATTGACCCTTACCGGAACTGCTTCATCCGGCAATTGGCAAACAGTATTGCGCAATGTAAAATTCAATTCGTCTTCCAACATCATCGCCAACAGAACCATTACTTTTTCAGCAGGTAACCAGATAGCTTTTAGCAACGGTCATTTTTACGAATATGTGGCTGCAGCCGGGAACTGGTCAACAGCAAAAACTGCCGCGGCAGGCAGAAGTTATTTGGGATTACAGGGTTACCTGGCCACCGTTACCACGCAACAGGAAAATGATTTTATACAGCAAAAATTATCTGCCAACGCATGGATTGGCGCCAGTGACAGCTATGCAGATATTAATGCGGCCACCGGCGCCACCACTTATGCCAGCCAGGGTGCATCCGAAGGAAAATGGTATTGGGTTACCGGGCCCGAAAAAGCAACTCAAATAACTACCGGCAATGCGCCCAACAGCACGTCTTATCCCCCGGCTTTTGGTACGGCATACAACAACTGGAACCTGGGAGAACCCAATAATTCCGGCAGTAATGAAAATCATGCACAAATATATTCCGTAGGAGCAAACCCCGGCAAATGGAATGATCTTGCAGGTACAACCAGTCTCGGCTATGTAGTGGAATATGGCGGACTAACTACTGATCCTCCTGTTTTTTTAACGGCTAACCGCACCATATCTATTAACAGCATTCTGCCTGTTACCGGGTTGAAATTCCAGGTAAGTGAAACCGCCAAAGGATCATTTCTAACCTGGAGTACCCAAACGGAAATCAATACCTTGCACTTCGATATTGAACACAGCGATGACGGTATTCATTTCAATAAAATAGGGCAACAGTCTGCAGCAGGCAACAGTTCATTCCGGCGTGAATATGAATGGCTGCATACTGCTCCGTCAGCCGGTTATAATTATTATCGTTTAAAACAGGTTGATACAGACGGCCGTTATACTTTCAGCGAAATAAAGCTACTCAAAATTGAAAAAGAAAAAATCAGCATAACACCAAATCCGGTGCGTTCGCAACTCACGGTCAATTATCCTTATAATAAAAAGCCGGCAACATTACTTATTCTGAGAAGCAATGGTGTACAAACCCATAAGATCACGATCAAACAAAACCAAACCCTGATAGATGTTTCCCAAATGTCTGCAGGGATCTATTACATTACTATTATTGGTGATACAAAACCTGTAACGATGAAATTTATTAAGCAATAAAGCAGCACTGTAAAGAGAACCTTGCATTTCTTTTTGACAGCCATACCGGAAACAAAAGCATTGTAACCGGTATGGCTTTTTGATGTAAGAAACAAAAAAACGCTTTGCAACATAAATTAACTTGAAACAATTAAAGCTAACTGCCAAAACAAGATAAAGACAACTCCATTGAAATTTTCTTTGTAACATTGGGTATCTTTCTGGCCATACATACTCTACATATAAAAGCAGCAGGCTTTTCACTGTAGCTATACTTTGAAATTTCACACAACTGATAATACATTCTTCTTGTTATAACGCTCTAAACCTGATCATTCCTGACTTGTCCGCCATTGATTTTTATAAAGTATAAGTCATTGATGATGTGAG
>NZ_DAOMQT010000107.1:0-5820 GCF_035445465.1 Agriterribacter sp. | reverse complement strand
TTTTTTTATAATAGTCTTCGTAAGTATTTTAGCTTTTGAGCAAACCCTGATTTCCTCTTTTCGTAACTCAATTTCCCAATTGCGTAGTGTGGTTTTTTATCCTGCACATATTTTTGCTTTGTCTGACTACTGAATAATAACCCTGCGGCTTGCATCTATGAAAATCTTGTATAAAGGGCTGTACCGGTTCTTTCTTTCACCCGGATAGTGGAAGATTTTTCAGGAGCGCATCCCTGTTTTTATCTCAAACAAATCAACGTAAAACGAAATGAAGAAAACTAATATGCTTATTGTTGCGCTGTTAGCGCTGCTCACGGGTATTTCAGCGCAGCCTGCAACCGGCTATATCAAAGGAAAAGTTACTACAGCCGATAATAAACCGGCCGAAGGCGTAACGATACTCATCAAAAACACAGTGAAGAATGCGGTTGCCGATAACAACGGCAATTTTGAAATTAAAAATATTCAGCCGGGAAATTATACGCTTGCGGTAAGCCTTGTGGGATATAAAGACGAGGAGCAGGAAGTAACGGTTGAAAACGGCAAAGCCACAACTGTATCTTTTCAGCTCGCATTATCCAACAGGGAATTGAATGAAGTGGTGGTAATAGCCAACAGGAACAGCTTTAAAACCAACCGCACTTCTAACTCCCTTCGGCTGCAAAGCCCTATCCTGGAAGTGCCCCAGAATATACAGGTAGTAACAGCCAAGCAGATCAGTAACCAGCAGATCTTTGATATGCTGGAAGGGGTAACCCGCAATGTGAGCGGGGCCAGCAGGGTGGAGCACTGGGATAATTATGCGCGGATAACCATGCGGGGAAGCAATGTGGGTGCTTTCAGGAACGGCATGAACGTGTCTACGGCATGGGGGCCTTTAACGGAAGATATGAGCATGGTGGAAAGAATTGAGTTTGTAAAAGGTCCTGCGGGATTTATGTTGGCCAACGGTGATCCAAGTGGTTTCTATAACGTAGTAACCAAAAAGCCCAGCGGCCGCAACAAAGGGGAGGTGGGCATATCTATGGGCAGCTTCGACCTGTATCGCGCCAACCTTGATCTTGACGGGAAATTCTCGGAAGATGGAAAATTATTATACCGCATCAATGTAATGGGGCAGTTAAAGGGCTCGCACCGCCAGTTTGATTTCAATAACCGTTACTCTGTTGTGCCCGTACTGAAATATTTAATAGACGATAAAACATCTGTTACTTTAGAGTATACCCACCAGTTTTCCGAAGTGAATGTGATCGGATCCAACTATATATTTTCCAAAAAAGGATATGCAGACCTTCCGCGTGATTTTACTACCGCCGAGGCCAATCTGGAACCTACTAAAATGAATGACAAAAGCCTGCTCGTCATCCTTGATCATAAGCTCAGCAACAACTGGAAAATGACCGCACAGGCCGCTTATTTTAATTATCGGCAGGTAGGAGCCTCATTGTGGCCGCAGTGGCCGGTAGCTTTTGACCCGCAGAATGATGGGATATTGTACAGGGGTATGTCTATATGGGATGTGCTGGGTACAAGTAAAATAGGGCAGATGTTTGTTAATGGCGAAGTGCAAACGGGCGCCGTATCGCACAAAATACTGGCAGGACTGGATATGAGCAATAAGGAATATTACCACGACTGGAACCAGGGCGGCGCACTGGGCGATGAGCTTAATATTTACGATCCCTTATACGGATATGCTACCCCTCCGGTATTCGACAGAAGCAAAAATATCAGGGAAAGAGGTGTGCGGTATTACGACGCGTATACCGGCTTGTATGTGCAGGATGAGCTCGGCTTTTTAAGCGATGCATTGCGCCTCACGCTGGCCGGGCGTTATACTACGCTTAAAAACGGCGATGTGTACAGCGGGGATTTTAAAAGCAGCCGCTTTACGCCGCGTATCGGACTTAGCTATTCAATAGATAAGAATACAGCCGTTTATTTTGTGAAAGATGAATCCTTCTTAGAAAATTTTGGGTCTGACTGGCAGGGGAAAAGCTTTGATCCTATTACCGGCGGAAATATTGAAGCGGGGATAAAAAAAGACTGGGTAAACGGTAAATGGAATTCCGCCGTTTCGGTTTACCAGATCACAAGGAACAATGTGCAGACTGCCGATTTTGAACATCCTCATCCCGCAGGTGGTTTTTATACACGTCAGTCGGGCCAGCAAAAAACAAAAGGAGTAGAGGTTGATATAAGAGGACAGATCGTAAGAGGGCTCGATGTGATCATTAATTATGCGTATACAGAAGCCAAAGTGACCAAAGACAGCGAAAAAGATGCTATTGGTAGACAGGTTGCCGGCTCCAGCCGCCATATCCAGAACGCGTGGCTGAACTACAAAATGGACAGAGGAGCGTTAACCGGATTTGGTATTTCGGTGGGCTACCAGTACCAGGTAAAACGTTCGCCCTGGTATGTTTTTGATAATTCGGAAAACAGCCTGCCCGATTACTTTCGCTTAGACGGAAGCCTTTCTTACCAAAAAGAGAAGATTGGCTTTAACCTGGTGGTGAACAATATCCTGAATAAATATTTATATTCGGGTGCGCCGTATGAGGATTATTTTTACTGGCAAACAGAGCCGGGAACGAATATGCGGGTTAGCGTATCGTATAGATTTTAATTGCACAATGCTATTATAAGAAAGCATGACATTTAAGAAACTCACAGGAAAAATTCACCTCTGGCTCGGGCTCAGCTCCGGGCTGGTGGTGTTAATACTGGGCGTTACCGGTTGTATACTGGCGTTTGAACTGGAGATCAGGAGCCTCACCGAGTCTTTCCGGAACGTAAAGGTGGAGAATAGAGATGCGCTACCACCATCGGAATTGAAAGCCATTGCGGAACAGCACTTAGCGTCTAAAAAAGCGCTGGGTATTGAATACCCCGGGAAAGACAAAGCAGCCGTTGCGGCCTATTACAACGAAAAAGAATATGAGCTCCTTTTCATGAATCCGTACAGTGGGGAAGTGCTGAAGCATAAAAATATGAACAGGGATTTTTTTCGCATTGTATTGGATGGTCATTATTATTTATGGTTACCGGATGATATCGGGCAGCCTATCGCAGCATCGGCCACCCTTGTTTTTTTGGTGATGATGATCAGTGGACTGATCCTTTGGTGGCCAAAGAACAAAGCGGCAAAAAAGCAACGGTTCACCATTAAATGGAGTGCGAGGTGGCGGCGTAAAAATTATGACCTGCACAATGTGCTGGGTTTCTACATGACCTGGGTCGCCATCTTCCTGGCTATTACGGGATTGGTATTCGGTTTTCAATGGTTCGCCAAATCCTTATACTGGATCACCAGTGGCGGGGAAACAATGGTTGAACATACACACCCGGTTTCGGATACCACAAAAACAGCATCGTTTGCCAATATGGCCGATCATTTATGGCAGGAACACCGTACAGGGTTAAAAGAAAATGAAAGCATTGGCGTGTATTTCGCCGGCATTCCAACCGACCCGGTTGAAATAGCGGTCAATCATCAGCCCGGCACTTATTACAATTCAGATTATTATCATTACGATCAATACACCGGCAAAGAACTACCGGCCACGGGTAGCTATGCCGGGAGTTTTGAAGATGCGCCGCTGGCTGATAAAATTGTACGCATGAATTATGATATGCATGTAGGCGCTATATTGGGCCTTCCGGGAAAAATACTGGCTTTTTTTGCGAGCCTTATCGCCGCCAGCTTGCCGGTAACGGGCTTTTATATCTGGCTGGGACGGAAAAAGAAAAAGAAGACTGCTTTTGTGAAACAAAAAACATTAGTGGCGGCTTCTGTGGCTTAGTTGAAGGCATAAGGCATAGGGTATAAGGTATGAGGTATAAGTTACACGACCCCGAAGGGGTTGAAGGCTTCCGCTATAGTTTTTTATAAACCTTGTATCCCTAAACATAATTTGCAACGAACCAATAAATATTGGTAATACATTACTATTACCTGAAAGTTAGTTTCCTCATTTCGAAAATCATTTTCCTGATTGAAGTGCGTTTCTTTTTTTGAGGAACGTATTATTGTTGCAAAATTATTTGCCCCATGTGCGGATTTCAGTATTTATATAATGGCGAAGACGGCTATGTAGTACGTTGTAAGCAATGCGGGCATTACCAGCTTGCTTTTGCCAGCGTTATGCTAACGCTTACGGAAAATGAATTCCGGTTGTTTGGAGAACTGGTAAAGTATAAATGCGAAGGGGCAGATGATGCGCTTACCGAATACAGTAAAAGTGTTGTGCTGCGAACCCCGGCGGAGGGTGTATTTATTTTGCTTACTAAAAATGAAGCAGTCCGGCTATGTGAAATATTGGAAGAAGCCGATAACGAGAACAAAGCGCTTACCCTCATGAGCATGTTCAACTCATGAATAACAAGCTGCTATTAATACCGGGTTGTTTTATCATAATTACCAATCTTACTTAAACGCATAAAAAAAGTGGTTGTCTTTATTTTTAAGACAACCACTTATATGCTATTGCAATTCTTATAGTAAAAGTCACCCACTTACCACTACTCCCTATACTCATCTTCCCCTAATGCGCTGCTGCTGCGATAGCAGCACTATTGGGGTTTACCTTTTTTTGCCAGAAGAAAAATATAAGGAACAGTACGATCAGTATACCCGGGAAGGCAACCATTTTGGCCAGCGTTGCCTGTCCTGCAATTAGCTCCAGTTGATCGCCGGTTAAGCCGGTGGCTGCAACAGCAGCTTTGTCATTATCAATCCAGTTGCCGATGATGGGTTGCCATATTGCGGTGGAAAACATACCTACGCCGCCGATAATTGACATGCCCAGTGCGCCGCTTAATGGAACACGCTGTGCAACTGCGCCTACCATGGTGGGCCAGAAGAAACAAACGCCTATCGCAAAAAATATAGCCGCTACATAAGCCATAGAACCGGTAACCGTGCTGAACATATATATTCCTATTGCTGCGAAGATAGCCCCCCCCAGCAAAACGCCTGTTTGCCCCAAAGCATGCGTAACCGGTCCTCCAAAGAATCTTCCAACAGCCATTAACCCCGTAACCAACGCGAGGATCAGCATTGGGCTTGCCCCGCTTTTACTCATGATCAACCCTACCCACTGCTGCGGACCGAATTCGGAAATGGCCGTGAGTGACATACATATAAACAGGAAAATAAAAGTTGGTGTAGCCATCGCCTTAAAGTTCTTACCCAGATGGGTAGCACCTTCCACCTTTGATTTGGGAAAAGCTTTTCCGTAAAACAGTATGGCATAAATAACGGTAGGTACCATCGTAATCCACATCTGTGCCTGCCAGCCCAGATTTGCATCGGTCATAAATTTAGAGATAAGGCTTCCGAGAACAATACCGCCCGGGAACCACATATGGAACCTGTTGAGCATCTTACTCATTTTATTGCCCGAATACATATCGGCAATCATTGGGTTACAGGCTGCTTCCGTACAACCGTTTCCAAAGCCGATGAAAAGCGTTGAAATGAGCAACAGCGCATACCCCCCTGAATAAATGGTAAAGATGATACCCAGCGTGTGCGCAATAAAAGCTACTCTCATAATGTTTCTTGCGCCGAACGTGTGATAGAACAATCCTCCGAGGATCATTGAAATGGGGAATCCCAGGAAAAACATAAGGTTAATAAACCCAAGCTGTTCAGCAGTAAGGTTAAATTCAGTACCAAGTTGTGGTAAAATACCCGCCCTGATGCTGAAGGTAAAGGCGGTTGTGATCAGTGCAAAGCAACTCCCGTTAAATAGAGCACTTTTGTTAATGTTCTCGTTCATTAATATTTGGTTTAGTGAGTTATGGAATTTTTTT
>NZ_DAOMQT010000106.1:0-5972 GCF_035445465.1 Agriterribacter sp. | reverse complement strand
AAATCCAGTTATCCCTTGAACAAACATCCTATGAAAGCTCCTGATCCTCTATCCTAATGATTCGGGAGCTTTTCTTTTTCTTTCCGCACCACATTCAAAACAGGTCTAATCTTTCTTTCTGTTCGTACCGTACCGGGCGGGTTATAAAAACCCCCGATCTTCCTATTCTGATCTTTCCTTCTATGCGCAGCAAAACAGAATCTTTCATTGCCAGCGACAGCGCATTGCCTATTACATTATTGATGTCTACCTGCACGTTAACCGGAATTTGAAAGGTATCCAGCTTACTGATGTAAATGGTGGAGTCGAGTTCCGTATGGCCGAGCAACCGGTTATCTACATAAATATCTAAGTTCCCCGATCTGAAAATAAGGTTTGAATTATTGGGATTGTATAACCGAACGTTGGCAGAAAGGGTGGTATTGGTTAAGCTTTTTCCACTGACCTGCACATTATTCACATCAATATATTCCGGGGCTGTAACCTGCCGGCAGGAGAGCAGCGCTACTACCGGTACCAGGCATAGGAGGGATATTCTTAATTTTTTATTCATATGTAATAATAGGGTGCAAGATAAGCGCTTGTACACAAGTTGTAGAAAAAATAGCGTTAAACAATCCAAAATGACCGGCTAAAATTCTTAGTTTTACGGCCTGAAATTTTGTCAAACATATTATTTTTTGTTACCTAATATTTTTAGTTTAATATTTATTTCATTATTAATTGTATATCATTTAATTATGTGTTTATAACTAATATTAAAATATTGATAAAAATACGATAAATCAATCCATTTCAGGCGCTTTTTCAAATTTAGGATCAAATCATATTTAAAGTTAATTATAATGATATTATTAACTGGTTTACAGTATTTTGCATCTATTATTGAATATAAAAATTCAATATGGTGCATGCATTTTAAAATTGAGCAATATGAACGCTGGCAAAAAGCTGGTTTTCGTAACCGGTGTATCATTGCCGGAGCCAATGGTTTGATCAACCTGAGTATCCCGGTAGAAGGTGGAAGGCATTCAAACAGGCTGATACGGGAAGTGAGAATTGACAACAGCCATCGCTGGCAAATGCTCCATTGGCGTTCGGTAGTTTCGGCATACAACCGCTCGCCCTGGTTCGAATACTATAAAGATGAAATGGCATCTTTTTATCATACGAAATATGACTGGTTATGGGACTGGAACCTTGTGCTTTTGCAATGGACGATTAAAAAGCTGGGGGTTGAAGTGAAAATTGATTTTACGGAAAGCTGGCAAAAAGATTATCTCCCCGGTGCATATCTCGATATGCGCCACCAGGTGCTGCCCAAAAACTTTACTTCCTTTGCCGGCGATTGCCCGGTATATCAACAGGTTTTTGAAGATCGTCTGGGCTTTGTTCCCAACCTCAGCATTATTGATCTGTTATTTTGCGAAGGTCCCAATGCTGTTAACCTGCTGCGGCAATAATCCGTTTTACCGGGTTTTTGATATTGAAATAATGGTTATCTGAAAACGGGTACTGCCCGCGCAGCGATACAAACCCTGAACGGAGCGTCGCAACATCAGCCGTATCGTGCGGCGGAGCCGGCAAAAATAAAAAAATATGCTTTTGCCACTGTCAATGCATAAACTGCGGAACTTTATGTTGCGGCATCGCCGGCTGTTTTATATGTTGAAATAAAAATAATAACTGATATGTTTACCCTCCAGAATGATGTGCTGCGTATTACGGTTAAGGAAAAAGGCGCTGAATTAGTAAGCCTGTACCATGTAAAGGACGCCATAGAATATATGTGGAGCGGCAACCCGGCTTTTTGGGGGAAGCATTCCCCGGTGTTGTTTCCTATAGTGGGCGCCCTGAAAAATGATACCTATTATTATAATAATAAGTCTTACCATTTGAGCAGGCACGGTTTTGCCCGCGATATGCCTTTTACCCTGAGCACAGCCACTGATTCTGAACTGTGCTTTACTTTGGAAAGCAATGCCGCAACCCTGCAGCAATACCCTTTTACATTCAGGTTTGATATTATATACCGTTTGCAGCAAAGCAGGCTAACGGTTATGTACAGGGTAAAAAATACCGGTAGCGGCGATATGTATTTTTCTGTAGGCGGCCACCCGGCTTTTAGCATGCCTTTTGTTGAAGGAACGGCCTATGATGATTATTATCTTGAATTTAATAAAACCGAAAATGCCGGCAGATGGCCCATTTCGGCGGAAGGGTTGATTGAAGCCCATACCGAGCCGCTTTTACAGGATACACAAAAGCTTCCGCTGCGAAAGGAATTGTTTTACAGGGATGCGATCGTTTTCAAGAACCTCAGGTCGGACACAGTGGGTTTACGATCATCCAAGCACAACAAAGGAATTGAATTTAATTTTCCGGGATTTCCATATCTCGGTATATGGGCGGCCAAAGACGCCGGCTTTGTTTGTATAGAACCCTGGTGTGGTATCGCGGATCCGGTAACCAGCAACCAGCAGTTAACGGAAAAGGAAGGGATCAACCGTTTGGCGCCACAGGCGGTTTTTGAAAGAAGCTGGAGGGTAGGATTTGAAATTTAAGATTTGAGATTTGAGATGCGAATACACGAATACAGTTTAGAGCTTCTAGCAGGAACTGGGGTGGGGGGATGACTGTGTGGTGAAAGGTGAGAGGTGAAAGAAGAGATCAGCTTGTCGTTAGTATAATTTAGCTGATGGCCGAACGCTGATAGCTCTAGGGGAGAGGTGAATGGTTGAGTAGTGGAATTTCAAATTTTAGATTTCAAATTTCAAATCTATTTCCCTCTTTAGCGCTATTCCTGTAATTTCGCTGGCAAAATATTTTTCAACCTTATTATGCCGCAGGTTTTAACGCATCATCAACTATTGGAAATAGCAGGCGAATTTGGTACACCTTTATATGTGTATCACGCCGAAAGAATTACGGAGCAATACCAGCGTTTGCGGGCAGCTTTTAGAGAAACGGATGCTACATTTTTCTATGCCTGCAAGGCGCTTACCAATATTAATGTGCTCAGACACATCAAAAGCATAGGCTGCAATGCCGACTGCAGTTCCATTAATGAAGTAAAGCTGGCGCTCTTGGCCGGCTTTGAACCCTCAAAGGTTTTGTATACTTCCAATAATATCGCCTTTAGTGAAATTGAAGCTGCGGTGTCGCTGGGCGTGCATGTAAATATAGACAGCCTCTCCAACCTGCGGAAATTCGGGGAGCGATACGGGCATAGCTATCCTGTGGGCATCCGCTTGCGGCCTAATATTATGGCCGGGGGTAACCTTAAAATCTCTACCGGGCATAATAAAAGTAAATTTGGTATACCCGTTGAGGATATTGATCAGGTGCTGGATATTGTGAAGGAAAAGAACCTGCATATCCGTACGCTCCATATTCATACCGGCAGCGAAATTAAAGATGTGGAAGTTTTTGCCAAAGGCATAGAAGTGTTGTTTAACCTTGTTAAGCATTTCCCCGAACTGGAGGTAATTGACCTGGGGGGGGGATTTAAAGTGCCTTATGCGCCGGGAGAAGAAGGAACCGATGTTGAGCTGCTGGGCAAAAGCGTAAAAGCCGAATTTGAGGCCATTGCAAAAATATATGGCCGGAGGCTGCAGGTATGGTTTGAGCCGGGGAAATTTTTAGTGAGTGAGGCTGGTTATTTTTTGGTGCAGGTAAATGTGCTGAAGCAAACGGGTGATACCTGCTTTGCCGGGGTGAACAGCGGGCTTAATCATTTGATCCGCCCCATGTTTTACGGCTCTTATCATCACATAGAAAATATATCCAATGCTTCGGGTGTACCGGAGCCTTACCATGTGGTGGGTAATATATGCGAAACGGATACATTCGCGGAAGACCGTATGATTGCGGAGATACGTGAAGATGATTACCTGGTATTTTACAATGCGGGCGCTTATGGGTTTGAAATGGCGTCTAATTATAATTCGCGGTTCAAGCCGGCGGAAGTACTGGTAAAAGATAATAAAGCCCGGCTGATACGGCGGCGCGATACGATGGAAGATATATTGGCTACTCAGGTAGTTCTGGAAGATTAATGTATCTTCCGGCTAACGGTCAACCCTGTAATACTTGTCTGCAATGAAGCGATCCTTCTTTCTGTTCCTGTTCTTATATGTAGCAGCCCCCGTAGTTGCCGGCGAAGTTGCCGCTACGATTACCCTGGAAGTAAAAAATGGAAGGAAGAACGTTATTGCTTTTACCCTCCCGGTTAATCATACCGTTTTCTGGGGAGCGGTTAGGAAGGATACCCTGCGCAATGGAAATTATAATATTACACTAACGGAAACGCAAACCGGTTTTGTGGATATCCGCTTAATGGATTTCAGCATCCGCTTATTTGTGCAGCCGGGCGATGATCTTCGGCTATACATTGATGAAAGTAACACCGAAAACCCGCTGCGCATTGAAGGCAACAATAATGCAGGGCAGGAAATGTTTACCTCCATGGAGCTTCCTTACCCCGGCAACCTGGTTTCCCGTTATAAAAAAGACAGCACGGCGGCTTTGCTTGAAAAGCATATGGAAACAGATAAAAAAGTGCGGCTGAATATTTTCAGGATCCTGTATAATGAAAGAAAGATAGATAAGGCGTTCATGGATTTCATGCAAATGAACCTGGATTATTACCATGCCTCGGTAATGTCGGAAGTAATAGCGGGCAAGTATGCGCTCACCGGGCTTTCGGGTGATCACCCGCAATTTACACCGGTGTTTCCCACCGATTTCGCGGTTTTATGGGAGAAGCTGTATAAGCAATACCCCGTTAACAATGAGGCGGCGCTGCAAACCTTTGGATATAACGACGGTTTTAATTTGTATGCCGGCAATTATATTAACGGCTATCTCCACTGGATCAGAAACAGGAGTAAAGCAGTTCCTGCCGTTTCCTCCAACTGGGCCTCGGGTATGAGAGAAACGTTGCAAACCATACAAAGCAATCTTTCACCCGTGATAGCGGAATACATGGAAGCGGGTATATTGTTTACGGAGCTGAGCAGGGAAAAGAACTATGCCGAACTGCTGAAATTTTCAGCCGATTATAAAAAGCGCTACCCGCAAAGCTATTATACCGCCTATCTTGATCCGCTAATAAAGAAAGCAGATGCCTATTATACTAAGGTAAAAGGCGATTTTACAACGGAACAAAAGCTGATACCGGGTTATGCTGCTATAGATTCCTTCAGGCAACTGATGACTCCTTTTTTAGGTAAGGTTGTTTTTATTGAATTTTGGGCAAGCTGGTGTATTACCTGCAAAGACCAGTTTGATCATGAAAACGACCTTAACCGGTTTTTACAATCAAAGGGGGTAGAGCACCTGTTCATTTCCGTAGATAACAACAGGCAGGAACCGGAATGGAAAGAGCTGATCAAATATTTTAACCTCCGCGGCAGTCATATCAGGGCCAACGAAAAACTATTGAAAGATCTGTCCCGTATCTTCTGGCAGGGCAGGGGATACGCGCTCCCGTTATATGTAGTGATCAGCCGCTCCGGCTATATCGTTGAATTTGACGCTTACCGTCCTTCCGAAAAAAAGAAATTATACGACCAGATAGAAAAGTATGCACAGTAAAAATGCATAATGGAAACTATGCACCCCCTTTAGGTACTTATCTGTAAAAAAAGATTATAAAACACATAGGCACAGTAGAAACATAGGAAGACAATAGAAGAAAGCGAACCCCTGTGCATCTATGTACCTATGATCCTATGTGTTAAAGAAAAGAAGCTAAACACATAGGCACAGTAGAAAACATAGGAAGACAGTAGGAGAAGGAAAACTATGTGATCCTATATGCCCTATGCTCCTATGTGTTAAGAAATAAAAACGAACACATAGACACAGTAGGAACATAGTAACACAAAAGAAGAAAGCAAGCCCCTATGTGCATCTATGTTTGTGCCATGCAAGTTCTTTCAAAGATGGAGAAGAGAGTCGTAAAGATT
>NZ_DAOMQT010000105.1:0-6267 GCF_035445465.1 Agriterribacter sp. | reverse complement strand
AAATATTTAAAAATGAAGATAAGGTGGATGCGGTTATTTATGAAGGGTTAACCGTGGACTGCTGCCGGAAAGTGAATGCAAATTTTATTTTAAGAGGCATTCGCTATGTGAGTGATTTTGAATATGAAAAGGCAATTGCTGATATGAACCGCAGTCTCACCCCGGAAATAGAATCCATCTTTTTAACCTGCCTTCCGCAATATACTTCAGTAGCATCTACTTTGGTAAGGGATGTGCTCCGGAATGGTGGGAATGCCAACCAGTTTTTACCCGAACCGGTGGTAAGAGGGTTAAAAGAAAGCCTAAAAGTATAGATACAAAGACAATACCGTTTATTTTTAATGACAGGCTTTCGCTGCAGGGACTTAACTGCACTTATAACCTTTTATAATAGCCAAAATGCGATGATAAAGGGCTAATTTTATCTGTTAGTTAATAATCAGTAAATTTGGGAAAAGCATATATTACATGACAACAACAGCCATTCGAAAAAAGTTGGCCGACTATCTGAAAGTAGCTGATGATAAAAAAATAAAAGCTATTTACACCATGGTAGAAGATGAGATAACAACTGGTGAAAATAACTGGGATGCTAACTTTATTAAAGAGCTGAACCGGCGTAGCCGACAATTTAAAAATGCTTCTGCTAAAACATATTCTTGGGAAGAAACGAAGAAGGCGGCTATAGACAACATCAAAGCAAGAAAAAAATAATGCCCTATTCTCTTAGGCTTAATCAGCAAGCTCACGAAGAATTTATCCAAGCTTATGAATGGTATGAAGAAAAACGATCCGGGCTTGGTAACCAATTCATGGTTTCAGTTGAAAAGCGGTTGCAACAAATTAGTGAGAATCCAGGATATTTTGGCATACGTAAAAGTGCCCGCTACAGAGAAGCCAAGATAGAACACTTTCCTTATATGATTGTCTATGAATTCTTCAAACAAAAGGGATTGTTCATATAGCTGCTATTTACCACAGCAGCCGTAATCCAAAGAAAAAGTATAGGAAAATGAAATAATCCTTTTCACATAGTTGTTCGGGCAAGAACGCCTCGAACAGCATCATTCGCAACGGTGGAGATGCCACCCAGTTTTTACCGGAGCCAGTTGTGAAGGTCATTAAAGATAAAGAACTGATACAAAAACATTTTACCACATCATTTTTCTATAATGGTAACCGCAGAACTGAAGCGAAGATTATTAGCATCTGTGATATTGAAGTAATACGCTTGTGCATCGGCGGGTAAAATAGCGGATGCCCCGTTTTTATTGAATTGGGCAGGCAGCTGTATCCAGTTGCGGCTTTGCCAAACGCCGGCATCGGCTGTATAGCACAATACTGCTTTGCTTAGTGTTGTTTCTGAAACAATTTCTACCGCAACAATATTCTTTTGGATGGGGTTGTTAGTGATCTGCATCATTTTTTTACCGTCTTTTACCATCATATCAGCAAAGGCGAATATTTCAGGCTGGTTCCATATATGACCATGCTCGCTGGTAACCGGGATACAAAGGAGCGGGGGCGTTTTAGCAAGTGATACCGATCGCTGCCATATATCTAAAGAAAATGACCCATCATTACTGCCAATATACCACAGGCTTGGAACGGTAGAGGAAGGAATATACAATGAAGGATCCCATTTGGCTTTATAGGCATTTAACTGGGCAGCTGTCATCACTTTAAAATATCTTTCAAAATTAGATACGGTGGATTCGTGCAAAAAACCACAACCGTATACCGGCACAGCAAACGCGAAGCGATTATCTAATCCCATTACGGCAGCCGTTATTACTCCACCCCATGAAATGCCATGCAGGCCAATTTTTTCAGGATTAATTTCAGGAAAGGAGCGCAGCAATGAATTGGCCCTGATAACATCCGCTACTGCATGATAGAACCACTGCTCCCTGTCGGAAATTTCTATATCGCCAAAGCTGGTAATACGGGGTGGTCCGGCCTGTTCGTGCCATTCGCGGTTAGGGAAATCGCCTATAGGAAGATGCCCCTCCAGGTCCATAGCGATAGCGGCATAGCCACGATCTACCCAGGCCTGTACCCATTCCGGAAATGCGGTTCCACCACCGCCATGTGCACAAACCACTGCCGGCCATCCGCCTTTGGGCGGAGTGCCCACGGGTGCTTTATAGTAAGCAAATACCCTGGTTGGTTTTGCTTTAAACGTAATTCCTTCATAAAAAAAAGAACGCATACCTGCTACATGGCAACAACCTGTTTCATGCATAGGCGGTGTTTGATACAGTTCTTTTATATTCCATGGAGATGCGGGAATGCCTGTTTGCTGCGCATGTGCAACACCGGCAGACAGGAATAGCGTAAAAAGCAAAAGCTTTTTCATGGGTGAAACTATTAGAAAAATATGTATGGAATTGAACAGTAAAGATAAGGAGCATCGGGTGCAGACAGGCATACTCCCCTAAAGCATTCATTTTCTTTATATTTACACAAATCTTTTATAATGCCTTCCATTAACCGCCGGTCTTTTATTACCAAAACTTCTCTTGGTGCAGGAGCTGCGCTGGGTTTAGCTGCTTTACCTTCGCTGGCATCTCCCAAAAAAGATCCCTGGCAATGCGTGCACAACACCAATACCATGCAAACCACCATATCGGTAACCGGTTTGGTTGAGCCTGTAACCGTATTACAGATAGCGGATACGCATATCAGTTGCGATAATGAAACCGACAGGGAATATGAGCCGTACAGCGCCCGCATGAACAGGGCTTTTTTGCAGCCCAAACATTATAAAACAGGTGAACCCACTACTACCATGGAATGCTTTAAAGACATAATGCAGATGGCGAAGCAGGAGAAAGTAGATCTGATCGCTCTTGTGGGTGATATTGTTAATTACCCTTCGGCTACCGCTGTTGAGTTTGTGCGCTCAGCCGTTGAAGCTGCGGGTATCCCTCACATTTATACCGCCGGCAACCACGACTGGCATTATGAAGGCATGAAAGGATCATCCGATGAGTTGCGAAAGGAATGGTGTGAAAAAAGGCTAAAGCCGTTATATACGGGAAAGAACCTGTTTTATTCGTCGGATATTGTACGTGGCATTAATATGGTTACCATTGATAATTCTACTTACCAGGTAAATGAAGAACAACTGGCATTTTTCCGTAACCAGCTTAAAAAGCCTGAACCTGTTGCACTTTTCGTTCATATTCCGCTGTATATGTCATCCATGCGCATGTGTTGCGGTCATCCCGGGTGGGGTGCAGCCAGCGACAAAAATCATGAGATCGAACGCAGGGAACGCTGGTCTGCCACAGGTAACCAGGCTTCCACAACGGCATTTGTAAAAGAAGTAATGTTGGCACAAAAATTAACCGGTGTTTTTGCAGGACACTGGCACCAGTACTATTCTATATCGCAGCGGCAGGTTCACCAGCATCTTGCGCTCCCCGGATTTAACGGGCAGTACCGCATGATCAGGTTTCAGCCTTTGGTTTAGCATTGCAGCGCACACCATTACAGGCTGCTTAAACCGGGTTTCATATTTCGAATTGAATTTTGAATCTTATCTGCCCTGGCAGACAGGCCTGCCTGCCGGTAGGCAAGTTTGTTTTTTGTGGTTTGTTATTTGGTGCTTTTCATGTCAATCTCATACGTTCTCCAATCCATACTGTTTCAATATATCTGCCGGCACACCCTCCCATTTGTTGGGCATATTGCCTGCATAGCCTATATCCTTTACCCCCATTTCGCTGGTAAAAAAACCGGAAGCGGTAAGGTCGCGCATGCGGTTGAAAAAAGCAACGCCCTGTTCCATACCGGGCTTCACCTTTTCGGGCCAGGCAATGTCATTCACCATTTCAAGCTGCTGCTGCGGGTTGGCATCTTTAAAAGCGGTGCCATACCTGTTCATGCATTGCGAATCCAACCATCTTAATCCCCCGCGCATGGGAACCTGGTGCGAAGGAATATCCTTAACGATAAACTCTATGAACTCAGGCACTTTGGCATCTGAAGCGCTGCCTGATTTTTCATCTTTGGGTATAATGATATCAGCCAGCACGGTAATAGTGAGCATTTCATGATCAGTGAAAAACCGCTCTTCATTCAGCTTTTTGTTGCGTTCTACTTCAAAAGCCTCCCGCCCGGCATTATTGTTATCAGCAGTTACTGCCGTAGCTGTTGTTGCTTTTTTATCATCCGTTTTACAGGCTTCTAATAAAACGCCCGTTGAAATTGCGGTTAAACCAATGGCTTTAAGCGAGTCGCGTCTGTTCATAATATGAAAGGATTATAAGGCTTTTATACATTTAATTTCTTTCTTTGCTCAAGGATATATTCTGCCGTACGCAGCGATAAAGCAAGGATCGTCCAGGTAGCGTTTTTATCTCCCTGCTGCACAAAGGGCGCTGCATCCACCACAAACAGATTTTTGCAATCGTGGGCCTGGCACCATTTATTGAGCGCCGACTTTTTGGGATCATCCCCCATTCTTATGGTGCCCACTTCATGAATGATCCTGCCGGGTGCTTCGAGTCCGTAATTGTTTTCGGGGCCATGTGGATTTGATGTAACAATTGCGCCCATTTCATGCATAATAGACTGAAAGGTTTCCTGCATGTGTTTGGCCTGCTTCACTTCTTCATTGCTCCAGGTATAATGGAAGCGCAATACGGGGATGCCAAATTTATCAACAACATTAGGATCTATCTCGCAGTAATTCTCTTTCCTGGCAATGGCGGTGCCTCTTCCGGCCATACCAACACGGGCGCCATAAAAACGGCGGTAGTCATCTTTCAAAGCAGCACCAAAGCCGCCCGCCTGTTTGGGTTTGCCATCCCTTCCGGGCACTTTGCCATTGAGCCGGTGTATGCCCGATTCAAAACCATATGAAGGCATTCTCATACCACCTCCATATTCAATATGGTATCCACGGGGAAAATCCAGCTTTTTATTATCAAGCCACCAGGGTGAGTAAATATGTATGCTGCCGGCGCCATCTTCATTAAAGCGTTTGCGATCCATTAACTGCGGCAGGAAACCAGACAGGCTGGATCCTGTAGAATCATGCAGGTATTTGCCTACCACACCGCTGTTATTGGCCAATCCGTTAGGATGAGCCGCTGATTTGGAATTCAGCAGTATACGTGCCGATTCGCAGGCGCTTGCCCCCAGCACTACCGTTTTGGCGCTCACATGGTATTCCTGCATATCCTCTTTATTGATATAAGAAACGCCTGTAGCCTGTCCGTTTTTATCGGTAAGGATCTCTCTTACCATGGCATTGGTAATTACCTCCAGGTTTCCTGTTTTAATAGCGGGAATAACTAAGCAGGACGATGCCGAAAAATCGCCGTAGGTTTTACAACTGCGGCTGCATTGCCCGCAATAGTAGCAGGGCTGACGATCTTTGTTCCCCGGTATGGGTTCGGTAATAACGGATCCCCTGCCGGGTATAACGGTTACGCCCACTTTGGCGGCAGATTTCTTTATGAACAGTTCCGGGAGGCGTGGTTTGGGCGGGGGCATAAAAATACCATCGGGTTCATTTTCTATGCCTTCCACGCTGCCATAAATTCCTATCAGGCGGTCTATCTTATCATAGTAAGGTTTAATATCATCATAGGTAAAAGGCCAATCCTCCGTTAAGCCGTCTTTAGGCCTGAAATCTTCCGGCCCCATACGCAATGAAATCCTTCCCCAGTGATTGGTTTTGCCGCCCAGCATCCTGGAGCGGAACCAGTCGAACTCCGTATTATTTTTCCTCGTGTAGGGCTCACCATCTATTTCCCAGCCTCCGTAGGCCGCATCAAAATCACCAAAGGGACGAACGCTAGAAGCGCCACGGCGCGGAGATTCCCACGGCCATTTAAACTGCTGTGAATCCTTAGCGGGATCAAAGAATGGTCCTGCTTCCAGCATCAGCACTTTTATACCGGCATTGGCTAAAAAATGCCCGGCCATTCCTCCACCGGCCCCGGAGCCGATGATTACTACATCGTGAACTGTGGAAGATCTTTTTATTTGAAACTTTCCCATACTTAAATGATCAGGTTTAGAGCGTTATAACAAGAAGAATGTATTATCAGTTGTGTGAAATTTCAAAGTATAGCTACAGTGAAAAGCCTGCTGCTTTTATATGTAGAGTATGTATGGCCAGAAAGATACCCAATGTTACAAAGAAAATTTCAATGGAGTTGTCTTTATCTTGTTTTGGCAGTTAGCTTTAATTGTCCCGAGTTGTCCAAATTAGGTCAGCACATCCAATTTTTCGAGGATTTCCGAGAC
>NZ_DAOMQT010000104.1:0-6451 GCF_035445465.1 Agriterribacter sp. | reverse complement strand
AGCATTTTTTCCCAATGCCTTAATATCATTAATGAGGTCGCAGGAGGAAATATCTTTCACCGTGGTTCCTCCCGCATAAAATATCTCACTCATCCATATTTCATCGTCCGGACGTAAAACGCCTGCAATTTCTTTTACAAAATCATTACGCAAAAAACGCGTTGGCCCGTAGCCGTGCGGTTGAAACCAGGCAATAACTTTAGGCGCAATGTGCTGACAAGCGGCTATAGACGCAGCACATTTAGCGGGATTATGCGCGTAATCGTCTATCAGCCATATACCATGCTTATGGCCGATAACCTGGTGCCGCCTGTATATACCCTCGTATTTCTCCAATGCAATGGAGGAAGTGGATAAATCAACTCCCAATAGCCCTGCAACAGCCGCTGCCGCCAGCGCATTTTCCATATTATGCTCTCCCACGGTATGCAGCACAAACGGAACGCCATTAATCAAAAAACTTATATTTAACCCCTCCTGCCTGAAGCCGGTAGCAATATACCCTGCAGAAGAATGCCTGTCTGTAGAAAAATCGGCAGCTATTGTTTTTGAAAGTTTTGCTGCTAAAGAGTGTGACTGGTTAACTACAAAGGTTCCCTTAGTATTTCTTTTAAACACATCAAAAATATCCATCAGCGCATCTATTTCCTGGTGGTCCTTATCCACATTCAGCAATACGCCGATTTCCGCTTCATACTGTACAATAGAACCATCGCTTTCATCTGCCTCAATTACCAGCCATTCACCTTGCCCTGTTTCGGCATTACCTATTTTCCCTTCACGTATAAGGCTTACCAACCCCGCGCCACTAATAATGCCAGGCTGCAATCCCGCATAGCTCAAAATTTCAAATAACATAGCGCTGGTGGTACTCTTGCCAGAGGTTCCCCCAATAGCGATCGTTCTTCTGCTCCTGGCAATATGCGCAAGCAATTCAGACCGCCTCATAACAGGGATACCCAGTTGCCGTGCTTTTTGCACTTCCATCACCGTATCTTCAACCGCGGTTGACACCACAACAAGCCTGGTATCTGTTGTTATCCCTTCTCCATCCTGTTTAAAGCAGCGTATCCCGGCAGCCTCCAGCTTTGTTTGCATATCACCCGGCGCTCCCGGCAAAAAATACCGGTCAGACCCCGCTACCCGCTTTCCCATCCCGGCAAGATACTGTGCCAGCGCACTCATCCCCGTGCCTGCAACCCCAATAAAAAAAATTTTATCCAGCTCATTAATATCAACTTTCATTTTATATCCATTTCATTACAAATAAAAGCATTATTCTTTTCATGTGTTCCGCGATCAAAAGAATGTTTGTAGCGCATAGCCGGTATGCTATTTTATATTACATTTAAATCTTTTATTTAAAGCTTCAATATCACAGGCATGCAACTGACCGGAGCGCTTAAACGGATCTTATCGCATCTCACTTTTTGGGTTTTACTGGCTATTATTGCCGCTGTAATACTGGGCTACTTTTTCCCGGCAACAGCTATAAAGGCAGAATGGATGGGCACAGGTTTTATCCAACTGATCAAACTTTTCATCGGCCCTATCATCTTTCTCACCATTGTACTGGGCATTACAGGCATGGGCAATCTTAAAAAAGTAGGGAAGATCGGGTTAAAGGCCGTGATTTATTTTGAAATAGTTACCACCATAGCCCTGGTCATTGGAATTGTATTTGCCAATATAGTACAACCCGGTAAAATTGATAAAACAGGATTGCCCATACAGGACGCTTCTGCATATGAAAGCAGCAATGCTGATTTTAGCTGGATACACTTCCTCAGAGAAAATTTTACGCTGCAGGTGCTTATTGCAGCCATTGTATGCGGAATATTACTGAGCATGAGTAAACATCAGCAAAGATTAACACCGCTGCTAACGAAAATCACAAATATTGTATTTAAAGCGCTAAAGTATGTCATGTACCTGGCTCCTGCAGGTGCCTTTGGCGGAATGGCCTATACCGTAGGGAAGTTCGGCATTAAAACACTCATCCCCTTAGGCAAGTTAATGCTCACCATGTATGGCACGATGGCGGTATTTGTTTTTATAGTATTAGGGCTTATCCTGCGCTATTATAAGCTGAGCATCTTTAAATTCCTGCGTACCATACAGGAAGAATTGCTGATCGTTCTGGGAACATCTTCATCCGAAACAGCACTGCCTTCACTGATGGTTAAGCTGGAAAAGATGGGATGCAGCAAGCCCGTTGTGGGACTGGTTGTTCCTACGGGTTACTCTTTCAATTTAGATGGCACCTCCATTTACCTTTCCATGGCAGTTATTTTCCTGGCACAGCTATACAACGTGCATCTGTCGGGTATTGAAATGGTCTCTATAGTAGGCATTCTCATGATTACCTCCAAAGGCGCCGCAGGTGTAACAGGCAGCGGGTTTATTATCCTGGCGTCCACACTTACCGCACTCCACAAAATTCCATTGGAAGGGCTGGCTTTTTTACTGGCGGTAGACAAATTCATGAGTGAAGCCCGTGCTATTACCAATATTATCGGTAATGGTGTGGCAACATTGGTTATATCAAAAAGTGAAAATGAGTTTACAGCGCCAGCAACAGTTATCGCTGAACAAATAACACAAAAACCTTATAGTCACCTGTAAGCAAGCTTAGCGCGCTGCCAGCTACTTTGCACCAAATACCTGTGTCCAGTAATTTCCTGAACGTCCGGCTCCCATATCTTTGAAGTTCTTATTCATGATATTTTTACAATGTCCTTCGCTGTTCAGCCAGCTATTCATCACTACCTGTTCGGTTGTTTGCCCCAGTGCAATATTTTCACCATAGGCACGCCACTGATATCCGGCCGCCCTTATCCTGTCTCCCGGCGTTGTACTTCCACCACCCGTATGTGAAAAATAATCATTTGTTTTCATATCATTGCTATGATCATAAGCAGCTTTAGCCAGCAGTTTATTCCATGCAAGCACAGGAACAGCGGGCATAACAGTGGCGCCGCAGGTACAACCTTTGGCACGTACTTCATTTACGAGATCCAGCATAATAGCTGCATTTACGTTATAAGCAATGTCAGGCTTTTGTTCGCCTGAATGATCTTCTTCACGCTGATCAACTATAGCATCCTCTTTAGTACAGGAAAAAAAAGTACATGTAAATATTAAACCCCAAAAAAATCCGGACTTCACCCTCATAGATTCAAAAATTTCACTTCTTAACGCAAATAGAGCACCACTGATATTTAACAAATGATAATCTTTTTATAAACCCGTACCGGCTTCCTTAACTTTTTTATAGGCTATGGCATTGTTGTTGGGTATATCTTTGCAGTATCAGGGTCATCTTTAAAAAATTGCCTTATGCGCTATATTTTCATCCTGCTATTATTCAGCTCCCTGCAAAGCCAGGCGCAGTTAAAAAGCTTTACCATCTCCGTTAAAGGAGATACCCTGAACCAGATAGATAATAACAACAAAAAGCAGGGACCATGGGTGATTCATGTAGATGCACTACGGGGAGAGCAGGGTTATGAGGAGGAAGGATATTTTGCTGATGATAAAAAGGAAGGACCCTGGAGGAAATATAACCTTGTTGGTGATTTAACAGCTATTGAAAATTATAAGTGGGGCGAAAAAGACGGCAAACAACAGTATTATACAAAAATGGGGGATCTCCTCCGGGAAGAAAGCTGGAGAGCTACCAATCCCGAAAACCCTTACGATACGGTGCAGGTACCCGACCCCGCCATTCCGGATAAATGGGAAACAAAAGTTATAAAATTAGAAGTAGCTACAGTAGCGCACGGCACCTGGAAGTTTTACGATCCCAATACAGGATTTATTACCAAACAGGAGCAGTACTTTTTTGGACAAAAAGAAAAAGGCTCCGGTAATACAACCGCTGCGGCAGCACCAGACCATGTAGCCGAAAAGCCCAAAGCCGTTACCGAATGGGAGAAAAAGAATTCAGGGAAGAAAAAGGTCAAAGTACGGGATGGAAGAACAGGATACTGACAGACTGATTTAATGCCTACTTTTGCTCATAACCATCAACCTCATGCGTAGCATCATCATCATTCTTACAACCTGCTGTATACTATTTTCCGGATGTACCGGAAATGAAAATTACCAGAAGCCGGATGATCCGCTGGAAGCAGGAAGGGAATTTATCCGTTTTGCCCTCGATGGCGATATGCGCAAAGCCAAAGCATTTATACTGCGCGATGGCGCTAACGAAAGGTTATTTGAAAATATTGAAAAGAAATACGCTGCGGAAAGCCAGGAAGAAAAAGACAATTATAAAAACGCCAGCATCATCATTAACAAATCCCAATCGCTTAATGACTCCACTGCCATTATTAATTATTCCAATTCTTTTAAAAGAGAGAACAGCGAGATTAAGCTGGTAAAAATAAACGGCGAGTGGTGGGTTGACTTTAAATATACTTTTACAGGAGACAGCGAAACAGAATAATACCTGCACATAACATCGCAACGCGTTACCTTCATTATACGCCTGGTAAAAAATACCATATTTTCTGTTTGGTTTTATTGCTATCTTTCCTGCTAAAACTACAGTTTTATTATGCATACAGTACTTCATCCCTGGCATGGCGTAGCGCCAGGCGAAAGCTCGCCGCGAATTGTAAATGCGGTAATAGAAATACCACAGGGTTCCAGGCAGAAGTATGAAATAGACAAGCCGAGCGGATTGCTGAAATTAGACAGGGTTATTTATTCTTCTTTTTATTATCCTGTAAATTATGGTTTCATTCCACAAACCTATGGCGATGATAAAGACCCGCTTGACATACTGGTTATTTCCAGCCTGAGCATACAACCCTTATGCCTCGTTCAGGCCAAAGTAATTGGCGTAATGCAGATGATCGATGGCGGCGACGCGGATGATAAAATTATTGCTGTTGCCAATAATGACCCGGGCGTAAATTATATCAACAATATAGAGGAAATGCCCAAGCACTTTTTTAGTGAATTGCGGCAATTTTTTGAAGAATACAAAAAGCTGGAAAACAAAACAGTGAGCGTTAACGAATTCCAGGATAAAGCCACTGCACTCAAAATAATAGAAGAAGCCATCCTTTTTTATAAAGAAAATTTTACAGCATAGTCATACAACAGGTGAAGAGGATATGAACTATTGTTAAATCTTATCCGTAACCCCATATAGTATGTGGAATTAACAATAAACCGCGTCTCTATATGTATATAAAATCATGTTGCAGGTGTGTCAACTTCCGCGTTTAACGATATAACAGATGCCGGGCTTTTAGAGCATTATTATGCAGACGGCAATAATGAATGGCTGGGCATATTAATGCAACGGTATACCTTATTGTTATACGGCGTATGCATGAAGTACTTAAAGCATGAGGAAGAGGCGAAAGATGCGGTACAGCAAATCTTTCTGAAGGCCATTGCAGAACTGCAAAAATACCCCGTAACTTATTTTAAAAGCTGGTTGTATATGGTAGCCCGGAACTATTGCCTTATGCAACTGAGGGATAAAGGGAAAAGCACTTTGCAGGTTACAGAAAAAATGATGGCATCGGAACCGGATGAAAACAATGGCATCTTCCATCATCTGCAAAAAGACGCAACATTTTCGGCATTGAATGAGGCTTTGGAAGCGCTTAACGCGGAACAGAAACAATGCATCGTGCTTTTTTACCTGCAAAAAAAATCCTACAATGAAATAGCGGTGTTAACCGGCTATACTATCATGCAGATTAAAAGCTATATTCAAAACGGAAAACGTAACTTAAAGATCAGCATGGAGAAGAAAATGAAGGAAAATAAAGTTTGACACAGCAACTATAAAATATGAACAATGATTTATTAAACATATTATCCCATTCAAAAGAAACAGACCAAAGGAAGCTGTTAGATTACCTTGAAAATAAGCTGTCGCCGGAAGAAAGGCACGAGGTAGAAAAGCTGCTGATTGATTCAGATTTTGAGAATGATGCTACGGAAGGGCTGGAACAGGTAACAGATAAGGGTAATCTCCCTGTTGTGGTAAATGAACTGAACAAAAAGCTGGTTAAGAAACTTTCGGCGCGCAGAAAGAAATTATTGAAAAAGAACCCACCCGAACTGATGATCCCGGTGGTTACTACTATCATTGTTTTACTGCTGGTATTCATGTTCTATGTTCTTCTCCGGGGGCGTTTATAATCTTTTTTTTCCTGTAACCTGCATGTTGCGATTGAAAGTAAGCAGCTATAAGCAACATGTAATAGTGGTCAGTAGTAAGTGATCATTTTTTGGACATTCCCTTTCGGATTTCGTTTCACGCGTGCAGTATCAAATTTTGAAATTAATATTTGAGTTTTATTTGTTTTTTGTAATTTGGTTCTTGATGCTTTGTATCCCATTAAGATAACTCATTTTCAAATTTTCAAATAGGATTAGGCATTTAATTCGTAAAGGCATGAAAGTACTATATAATTTA
>NZ_DAOMQT010000103.1:3637-6573 GCF_035445465.1 Agriterribacter sp. | reverse complement strand
TACCTTCAGCTCAAAAGTATATACACCTTCTGCAAGACCGGTTACTGTGGTAGCAGCGCTGCCGGGTGATGTGATCTCTTCGCCTGATGGACCGGATGTCTTGCTCCATTCATAGCTGCTGATACTGCCCGATGGCGCGGTGGATCCACTACCGTCTAAGCTTACACTGTTATCTGGCAATGTTATGGTTTTATCTGCTCCTGCATCGGCTACAGGTGGTAACGGTGCCGCTTTTACCGTAATGGTAACCGAAGCGGTGGACGTAGCTCCATTGTTATCCGTTACCTTCAGCTCAAAAGTATATACACCTTCTGCAAGACCGGTTACTGTGGTAGCAGCGCTGCCGGGTGATGTGATCTCTTCGCCTGATGGACCGGATGTCTTGCTCCATTCATAGCTGCTGATACTGCCCGATGGCGCGGTGGATCCGCTACCGTCTAAGCTTACACTGTTATCCGGCAATGTTATGGTTTGAGCAATGCCTGCATCGGCTACAGGTGGTAATGGCGCTGCTTTTACCGTAATGCTAATAACAGAAGTAGAAGATAACCCTTTACTATTTGTTACTTTTAATTCAAACTTATATACGCCTTCTACAAGGCCTGTAATAGTGGTAGTAACATTAGCCGGAGCTGTAATTGTTTCATTGAGTGGGCCTGAAACCTTACGCCATGCATAACTGCTGATCATATCACCAGGTGCAGAAGAGCTACTGCCATCTAAGGTTACCGCATTGGTTGGAAGTGTTATTGTTTGTGCATTACCTGCATTCGCAATGGGAGGAACTGCCGCAGCATTTACGGTTACCGTTACTGTTGCAGCGGAGGTTGCACCATTATTATCCGTCACTTTCAATTCAAACTGGTATATTCCTTTTGTAAGTCCGTTCACTGTTGTAGAAACACCCGATGGGTTGATTATGTTTTCATTGGATGGGCCAGATAACTTACTCCATTCGTAGCTAGTAATGCTTCCTGCCGGCGCCGTGGAATTACTTCCGTCTAACACAGCACTGTTAGCGGGCAAGTCTATTGTTTGATCATTACCTGCATCGGCAATAGGAGGTACCGGTGCGGCATTAACGGTAATACTGACGGTGGCAGTTGAAGTTCCTCCATTACTGTCTGTTATTTTTAATTGAAAAACATATACGCCTTCTACTAGTCCATTTACGATAACAGATGCATTGGCAGGAGTTGTTATTGCTCCCGGAGCGGGTCCTGAAAGTTTGCTCCATTGATAAGCTGTGATGCTACCCGAGGGAGCTGTTGATTTTGTACCGTCAAGTGTTACGCTATTGGCAGGAAGGGTAATGATTTGCGCAATTCCTGCATTAGCTACAGGTGGCAAAGGAGCTGGATTAACGTTTATAGTTACAATAGCCGTTGAAGTTCCGCCTTTATTATCCGTAATTTTTAATTGAAACTGGTAGGTACCTTCTGCAAGATTAGTAACCGTTGTTTTACTACTGCCCGGAGAAGATATTGTTCCGTTCAACGGACCGGATACTTTCGTCCATGCATAGCTGCTAATCGTGCCGGCAGGAGCTGTTGATTTTGTTCCATCGAGCGTTACACTATTCAGCGGTAATGTTATCGTTTGATTAACCCCTGCATTTGCCACAGGCGGTAAAGATACAGCGCCTCCTTTTTTATGAGACAGCATCCATTCATAAACATTGAGCCCGTCTTCCCTGAAATTTGGGTCATAGGTTTTAGACCAGGCATCGTGACCGTTGGCATTAAAAATCGTTAGTTTGGCTTTTGGGTTAGGTGCCGGGATACAAGCATTTACACTTTTTACACAAGAATCCGATTTCCATGGTGGCGCTCCCGTATCGCCAGAATTGTTTGTTGCCCAGAACGGCACATTCGCTGAAGCTATATTACATGCCTCCTGCCCTCTTGGAACCACTCCTCCACAAACAAGCAGCATTGCCGCTATACGGCTGGCATTTGCTTTAGACTGGCTTGCATATCTCCAACTCATATATCCGCCTAAACTAAGTCCGGTTAGATATATTCTATCTTCATCAACTCTGTATTTGTCAATACAATATTTAATCAAACTATCAATAGAAGAAGTATAGTTGGAGGATTCTTTTGATTGTGGAGAAATTACAATAAAAGAAAAAGTTTCTCCTACTGCTGTAAAAGAAGAAGGAAACTTGCCCTGGTTTATAAGCTTGGGTGGACCATTTACTAAAACTCTTGGAAGTTGGGCCACGGAACCATCCCCGCGTTCTCCGCTCCCATGAAGAAAAACAATCATGGGGAATTTTTTGGCAGGCTGAGATGCATAATTAACAGGCAACGATTCGTAATACCCTTTTATATTCTCACCAAACGCCATATACACCGGTTTCTGTGTTTGAACCTGCGACCGGGCAAATGAAGATATAAGAAAAAGGTACAGAAAAAAAAGCAAAGGTACCCTTCGCCAAAAATGAATTTGGGTAACTGGTTTCATGGTTTTTCGGGTATTCGGATTACTAAAACAGTATGAACTTATTTTAAACTAAATATTGAACGCTTAATTTTAGGCGTACGTATACTAATTCTTCAATTACGTCGTAAAAAACACCTCTCTTCAGCGATAATTATCATACAATAATTTTTAAAAAACAGGCACGCTTATATCCGGATCAAACAAAATGCCACAACGCTACCCTGTATAGGCTTTATATTATCCAATGATAAAAAGGAGCAATAAACAATCAAATCATAAGCATAAAAAAACTGCCCCAAAAAAATCATTTTGGGGCAGTTTTGCATCTAAATTACCTGCAGCCTATAGCTATTGTTTCAATATCTTTATTGCCTTTTTGTATTTATTATCCACAATAATTTGTCCGATATAAGTACCAGGTGCAAGTTTAGAAACATTAAACGTTTTACTTACAACACCTGAAGCGTCTTTAACAAACTCTTGCTGCA
>NZ_DAOMQT010000103.1:2946-3537 GCF_035445465.1 Agriterribacter sp. | reverse complement strand
ACATTAAACGTTTTACTTACAACACCTGAAGCGTCTTTAACAAACTCTTGCTGCAGTAATACCTGTCCGCTCAGGTTGTATATAGTCACACTTGTTTTCCCTTTAGGTTTTCCATTAATCCATATCGTCATATCAGATTGAACAGGATTAGGATTGACCTTAACTTCTAATTCTGTTGAAACAGATGAAATATCTGGTACTGCCAATTGTAATGATTGATCCTGCACAGAATTTACATCCGAACCTGCCATAGTTCTGCCAGATATAGCAGATTTCACCGTTATGGTAACATAAGAACTAACCACATTCCCTTTCGCATCTGTTATGAACAACCCGAATTTGTAAGTTCCCGCAACGGTTAGTCCTGTTACATCTGTTGTTATGCTGGAAGGATATTGTATTTTAGCGGTTACCGGACCGACTACCTGCTTCCATAAACGCGTACTTCCTGCAGGTTCGGTTGATTGGCTGCCGTCAAGATGAACCTTCGATACTGGAAGCGTTATCGTTTGATTACTACCTGCCTCTGCATAAAGTGTTGATCCGGGGGCAGGATTTACAGTAATATACACGGAAGATGTTGAAACATTG
>NZ_DAOMQT010000103.1:0-2846 GCF_035445465.1 Agriterribacter sp. | reverse complement strand
GACTTAACGCTACCATCTACGGTTACACTATTGGTGGGAAGCGTTATAACCTGGTAGTCGCCGGCGTTTGACTTAAGCGCTGTACCTGTTGATCCGGGGGCAGGATTTACAGTAATATACACGGAAGATGTTGAAACATTGCCGTTCTTGTCAGTTATTTTCAGTTGGAATCTGTAATCTCCGGCTTTATTCAATCCGGTTATTGATGTTTTAAGTGAAGTGTGAGCCGCAATGGTAGTTGTGGCAGGCCCTTCTTTTTGCGTCCATAAAAAAGTGCTGCCTGCTGGATAAGTGGACTTAACGCTACCATCTACGGTTACACTATTGGTGGGAAGCGTTATAACCTGGTTGTCGCCGGAATTGGCAGCTAATACAATGGATGGTGGAGGTGGAGGTGGTGCAGGCTGAGGCGACGTCCCTCTTTTGTAAGACAGCATCCATTCGTATACATTTAAGCCACTTTCCCTAAAATTGGGATCATATGCTTTCGTCCAGGCATCATGTCCGTTTTGCTGAAAAACAGTAATTTTAGCTTTCGGAGAACTAATAAGGGCGTTTACTGAACTCAAAAGATCCTGAGCTTTAGGTAAAGAAATATATGGGTCGCCGGAATTGTTTAAAAACCACATTGGAAGCCTTGCGTCGGTTATATTAGCAATACCTGATTTTGTTCCTGATGCTCCGGAGCAAACGAGAGTTATCGCTGCCAGCATATTCGCCCTGTCTTTAGTAGATGCAGGAAAATCCCAGGATCTCTTTCCACCCAGGCTCAAACCGGTAAGATAGATTCGTGAAGCATCCACTCTGTAATGTTGTATACAATAATCAATCATTGCTTGAATGGCTTCTATCTGACCCGAACTAGCCTTAAACTGGGGGGATATCACAATAAAAGAATGCTTCTCGCCTCCAACGGTAAAAGATGCAGGAAATGTCCCGGCATTAAGCAACTTAGGAATAGCGTTCTTCAAAACCAAAGGAAGTTGGGTTGTACCATTCCCTAATTCTCCAACACCATGGAGGAAAATTAATACAGGATATTTTTTTGTGGGGTTAGAAGCGTAATCAACAGGCAGTGATTCGTAAAATCCTCCTATTTGAGCATGTACATTAGCAGTAACAGCTTTTTGCGTTTTTTGATATTGCGCAAAACTGCTTTGACTATTAAAAAAGAAAAAAGAAAAAAAGAAAAAAAGAAAAGGAAAAAGATTTCTTTTTGGTACGTTGAGCAACACATTGCTCTTTTGGTTCTGGTTCATGATTTTTCAGGAAATAAAAGGGGTTTAAAAATATTGTACGGTTTAAATATGCCTAATGAGAGGATTATTATTCATAGTAGGCACATAATGCTTTCCTGCGGGGAAATCTTAAGTAGATCTTACGCATAGTAACTGGATTTAGTATGTTTATAAAAGAGTGAAGAAGACTGCAAGTATTATACCAATTAGTTAATAAATACTAAAAGTGGAAAACTTTCAATAAGATGAACTATGATTTAAATGTTTTTAATAAAATGCCTATTCATTAAAAATAAAAAAATCATCTTCTTATATCTTTTGTTTAAAAAACCAATAATAAACTGTTGTTTAAATGCCCGACAATTCATTTTTTATCCTTGTTTTAAATATCAAACGATAAAATCTCAACCGGCAATCAATGGATAATTAAAAAAATAACATGTTTATTATATTGACATATATACAGATAGTCAAATAATCCGTAAATATGGAGCGATACCCGTTCTCCCAACCCTTATGATCTCTACTTCTGAAAATCATATATTTGTTACTTTTACACCACCTATTCATAATAACCCATTACTATTTCTGATATCCTGCATTCAGTAAACCGGTAAACTTGTTGCTTTACCCTGTATTTTGAAAGACTACATTTAAATCCTTTATTTCTCAGCCCGTATTATTTAATTAATAATCAAAGAGAAATAATATGCAGGAAAAAAAATTTATCCTCGTAAAAGCGAAGCCCTTAGTATCTATTATCACGCTTAACTGGAACCAAACGGAAATCACATGTCAGTTTTTAGAATCCGCCCGGAAGCTCCTTTATACACATTATGAAATACTGGTTTGTGATATGGGCTCAGCCACAGACCCCACCCTGCAAATTATTGGAGGCAACTATCCCAATACACGTATTATAAAAACAGATGCCGGTGCTGACAATGGCGTAAACCGGGCGATCAAGCAGGCAAAAGGAGATTTTATATTACTGATTAACAATCATACGGAACTTACTGAAAATACATTAGATGATCTGTTAGCACCCTTTTTAACAGATCATCTCCTGGGCGTTACCTGCCCAAAAATCCGTTCCTTTCACAAAAAAAATGAGATACAATATGCAGGGTACAACGCCCTGAACAGGTTAACAGGAAGGAAAACAATTATAGGTTACAAAAAAGAAGACAAGGGACAATACGATATTCCGCTGTACACGCATGGCGCTTACAGCGGGGCCATGATGATCAAAAAAAGCGTAATTGAACAGGCTGGCATGCTTCCCAGGAATTTTTTTATTTATTTTGACGATTCCGACGTAAGCGCACGCATATTGAAAAAAGGATACAAGATCTTATACCAGCCAAAAGCTGTTGTTTATAATAAAGCGCCATTACGCCCTACAGAAAAAAGCGCCACTGCTGTATATTATAGCACCAGGAACCGTATTCAGTTTATGCGCAGGAACAGTAATCTTTTACAATTTGCCGTTTTTGTATCCTTTTTCCTGCTTTTAACAGTACCGGCAGCCGCCATCAGGTTTCTGTTTAAAAGACAATTTACCCACCTGCAATCTTTTTTTAAAGGAATATGGTGGAATGTAAAAAT
>NZ_DAOMQT010000102.1:0-6757 GCF_035445465.1 Agriterribacter sp. | reverse complement strand
ATAGCTGCGTTGCCGTTATGGAAGGCAATGAACCTGTGGTTATAGCTAATGATGAGGGTCGCCGTACCACACCTTCTGTTGTTGCTTTTATGAAAAACGGTGAACGCAAGGTGGGAGACCCGGCTAAACGGCAGGCAATTACGAACCCGGTAAACACCATAATGTCAGCTAAGCGGTTTATGGGGCGACGTTATGACGAAGTGGGAGAAGAAATTAAGCACTGGAGCTACAAAGTAGTAAAAGGTGACAATAATACGGTTCGTATTGACATTGATGGCAGATTGTATACGCCTCAGGAAATTTCTGCAATGACCCTGCAGAAAATGAAAAAAACAGCCGAGGATTACCTGGGCCAGGAAGTAACGGAAGCAGTTATTACTGTTCCGGCTTATTTTAACGATGCCCAGCGCCAGGCTACCAAAGAAGCAGGTGAAATTGCAGGATTAACTGTTCGGCGTATTGTAAATGAGCCAACTGCTGCTGCATTAGCCTATGGATTAGATAAAAAGCATAAGGATGAAAAAATAGCCGTATTTGACCTTGGGGGCGGCACTTTTGATATTTCTATCTTAGAATTGGGAGATGGCGTATTTGAAGTAAAATCTACTAATGGCGATACGCATCTGGGTGGAGACGACTTCGACAAAGTGATTATAGACTGGCTGGCGGATGAGTTTAAAAAAGAGGAAAATATTGATCTCAGGAAAGATCCGATGGCTTTGCAACGTTTAAAAGAAGCATCTGAAAAGGCCAAAGTTGAGTTGTCCTCTTCCAGCGAAACGGAAATAAACCTGCCCTATGTTACTGCGGTAGACGGTGTTCCCAAACACTTAGTTAAAAAATTAACAAGGGCTAAATTTGAGCAGCTAGCAGATAACCTGTTGGAAAGGTGTTTAAAACCCTGTGAACAGGCATTGAAAGATGCTGGATTAAATACCTCCCAGATAGACGAAGTGATTTTGGTTGGGGGAAGCACCCGTATTCCCAAAGTGCAGGAAATAGTGGAAAAATTCTTCGGTAAAAAACCCAATAAGGGCGTTAACCCGGATGAGGTGGTAGCCTTAGGCGCGGCTATACAGGGCGCGGTATTAACCGGTGAAGTAAAAGATGTGCTGTTACTTGATGTAACTCCACTTTCGCTGGGTATAGAAACGATGGGTGGCGTAATGACGCGCCTGATTGACTCAAATACCACCATTCCTACAAAGAAATCTGAAGTGTTTTCTACTGCTTCCGATAATCAGCCGGGTGTGCAGATTCATGTGCTCCAGGGCGAAAGACCAATGGCTTCCCAAAATAAAAGCCTGGGCATGTTTAATCTCGATGGTATACCGCCGGCTCCGCGCGGACTGCCCCAAATTGAAGTGATATTTGATATTGATGCCAATGGTATTTTAAATGTTACCGCAAAAGATAAAGGCACAGGAAAAGAACAGAAAATACGTATTGAATCTGGTAGCGGTTTAAGTAAAGACGAAGTGGAAAAAATGAAGGCGGAAGCAAAAGCTAATGAATCGTCTGATAAGGAAGCCCGTGAAAAGGTAGATAAAATTAACCAGGCCGATAGTTTGATCTTCCAGACAGAGAAGCAAATAAAGGAATTTGGAGATAAAATACCGGCCGATAAAAAGGGCCCTATCGAAGAAGGATTGAACAAGTTGAAAGAAGCACATAAGCAACAGGATGTTGCTGCTATTGATGCATCCATGGCAGCGTTAAATACCGCCTGGACAGCTGCTTCCGAAGAGATATACAAAGCGCAGCAGGCTGGCGCCGGTGCAAATGAAGCTACACAGCAGCAGGAGCAGCAGGGTGCTAAAGCAAACGGTGATAATGTTACCGATGCCGAGTTTGAAGAAGTGAAATAAGCTGCCTGTTTAAAACAGTATGAAAGATAAAGCCGGTTGTGTAGCAACCGGCTTTATCTTTGATGGATGGAAATTCCTGATTCTGATCAGGTTTTTGGCGAAGAATTAAACAACCTACTGTTTTCTGATACTGAATTTGTTTTACCTGTTTGCTTGTTGATGTAAAAATGCTTCAGTTACTGCGATTATGAAATTTTATTCGGCAATAACCGCCCTTTCTTCGATTTTTGGTTGCTTTTTTCCGGTAAGTCAAACTGCTATTGAAGGCTATACGCTGCCACGCTGTTTTTAAAAAAGGTAGGCACATATACCGTTTTGCTTACAGGATCGTAGCCTATGTCGGCCGAATTGATCTTTTGCTCCCTCGTATCCAGCAAATGATCTTTTTTACCATCGGCATATACATACCATACAGAGCCGGCCCAGCACGATACAATAAAATCGCCGTTGCCCACGGCTTCAATACCGTCTGTTCCGCCTTCCATGCCGTCGGCGATCAGTGTTAAGGCACCGGTTTTTTCATGCTTATACAAACCGCCCGAATTGGTTAAATACAAATCGGATCCAATTACCAGCACACCGTTTGGTCCCTGCAGGTTATCTATCACCACCATTGCTTTACCCTTTTCAATACGGTGTATTTTTTTGGTTTGCGAATCTGAAACATAAATCACCCCTTTTGCGTCAATACTGATATCGTTCAGACCTTTCGCTCCGTCTACGGCAATCCTTTGTATTATTTTTCCCTTTGCAATATCAATTACCGCAACCACGTCTACATCGGCTACATATAATTTGCCCGCATGAATGCCCATACCTTTGGGCGCGTTTAACCCGGTAACCCATTCCGATGCAATGATCCTGCCATCAAGCCCTACTTTCCCTACAGAGCCTTTGCCGTCTTTTTCCCAGGGCTGCCCGTCAATATTGGCAGTATACAAAATTTTATTGGCGGCATCATACCGTACAGATTCCGGTACTTTTAAAAGGGTGTCGGTTTCCCATAGTTTTACCAGCTTATGTTCCTGCGATTGCGCTGTGCCGTACAGCAGGATGAAACTGAAAAGGATGGCACATAATAAAGAAGGTTTCATGTTCAAAATGGTTTATAGTTTATGAATACATTGTCTTACGCTAAAGATAGCGGTGCCGCATCTTTATCAAATATAAAAAATAAAGCATTGGCAAGCCCGGAATTGTTTCCAGCTTATCGCATCAGTTCCTGTTAATGAGCGTTGCCACGGTGGCGACTATCGGGCGTTTATAAATCTAAAATTTCAAATCTCAAATCCTCCATCCTTATGCTTTCGTCAGCTCATTGTTCACCGTTCTCCATATTCCCAATGGATTGCTGTCTTTCAGTTCATCGGGCAGCAGGCTGTTCGGCCAGTTTTGAAAGCATAATGGCCGGGCAAATCGTTTAATGCCGTCGGCGCCCACAGCAGTAAACCGGGCATCGGTTGTTGCCGGAAAGGGACCGCCGTGCTGCATGCTCATGCATACTTCCACGCCGGTGGGTACGCCATTTATAATAATCCTGCCGCAACTGTTCTTAACCGTTTCTACCAATACTGCGTTATTGCGCATATCCGTTTCCGTTGCTATCAGTGTGGTTGTTAATTGTCCTTCCATATGCTTTGCCACGGCAATCATTTCCTCCATGTCTTTGCATCTTATTACAAGCGAGTAAGGCCCAAAAACTTCCTGGTGGAGTATGGGGTTGTTTAAAAAGGCCTGTGCCGTTGCTGAAGCAATGGTAGGGATACCCTGGTTTTCCTGTGGCGGTTGTTGTGCAATGGCAACCGTATGTACCTGTTCCTGTGCCAATGCTTTGGAGCGGTTGGCGGCAAAGGCTTTGGCTATGCCGGGATGCAGCATGGCGGAAGGCGCCACCTGCTCTATTTCGTTGCCCAGGGTTGTTATAAATTTTTTAAGGTCGGCATTATCAATGCCAATGATCAACCCGGGGTTGGTACAAAACTGGCCGGCGCTGAGGGTAATGGAGCCGGCATATACTTTGGCTTGCTCAACAGGCGACTGGCTGAGCTTTTCGGGAAGCAGGTATACCGGGTTAATGCTGCCCATTTCCGCAAAAACAGGTATGGGTTCTTTGCGTTGGGCTGCCCAGTCGAACAGGGCTTTACCGCCTGTATAGGAACCGGTAAAGCCTACCGCTTTGGTACGGGCATGCATTACCAGGCTTTTTCCCACTTCAAATCCCGCACCATGCACGTGGGCGAATATACCATCGGGCATTTTACTTTGCCGCGCTGCTTTTATAATGCACTCAGCCACCATTTCAGATGTTTGTGCATGCGCCGGATGGGCTTTTACAATTACCGGGCAGCCGGCGGCCAACGCGCAGGCCGTATCGCCGCCAGCGGTGGAATAAGCAAAAGGAAAATTACTGGCCCCAAATACAACTACAGGACCTAACGGCACCAGCATTTTGCGCAGATCCGTTTTCGGCGGGTTGCGGTCTGGAATTGCCGTATCAATTCTTGCCTCCAGCCAGTTGCCCTGTTCGCAGGCATCGGCATAACTGTTGAGCTGGAATATTGTTCTGGTTAACTCATTCTTTAACCTGGCCTCCGGTAAATTGGTTTCTTTCATTGCTGTAGCAACAACCGCTGCGCTTATCAATTCCAGCTCACCGGCTATGGCGCGCATAAAGCCGGCTCTTTGCCGCAGTGAAAAGGTGCTGTATACCTCAAACGCAGCCCATGCCTGTTCCATTACTTTGCTGATCTCTTCTGCTGTAGCATCTTTAAATGTTTGCATAGTGATATATGATTAGGTGAGACGGATAAAACTTTCTGCCCAAATTTCGGCAATCTTTAATGATTATCCTCAACATCTAAATTCTGTATCTTCGCCGCCATGGAAAAAAGTGCAAAGAAACCGGTTGTAATGAGCGGTATCCGGCCAACAGGGATACTGCATCTGGGCAGTTATTTTGGCGCATTACAGAACTATGTGCGCATGCAGGATGAGTATGAATGTTATTTTATGGTAGCCGACCTGCATTCGCTTACCACGCATCCTGATACCAAAAGCTTAAGGGCTAACGTGCTGCACGTAATATCGGAATACTTAGCCTGCGGACTCAGTCCGGATAAGGCGGCATTGTATTGCCAGAGCGCGGTGTATGAAACTTCGGAGCTCTATTTATATCTGAATACACTGGCCTACAAAGGAGAGCTGGAAAAAACAACCACCTTTAAAGATAAAGCCCGTTTACAGCCACAGAATATCAATGCGGCATTACTTACCTATCCCTCGTTAATGGCGGCTGATATACTATTGCACCGTGCGTTGTATGTGCCTGTAGGCAAAGACCAGGAACAGCACCTGGAAATGGCGAGGAATTTCGCCAGCCGGTTCAATCATCGTTACGGAGAAATCTTTCCGGAGCCGCTTGCCTTTAATTTTGGAGCAGCATTAGTGAAAGTGCCTGCATTAGACGGTACGGGCAAAATGAGCAAGAGCGAAAATCAGAATGCAACATTGTATCTTTCTGATGAAGACGAGCTCATCCGCAAAAAAATAATGAAGGCAAAAACCGATGAAGGGCCGAAAGCGCCGCATTCGCCTATGCCAGACTATATTGAAAATATATTTCAGCTCCTGAAGCTTGTTAGTGATACCGGTGTGTACACGAAGTTTGAAGCGGATTATAATAACTGTACCATACGTTATGGCGATTTAAAAAAGCAGTTGGCAGAAGATATGGTACAGTTTATTGCGCCCATACGTGAAAAGGCAAAAGCCATCCGCGATAATGAAACCTATATGAAGGAAGTGATGGAAAAAGGCGCTGTTAAAGCGGGTGAAAGCGCTAAAAGAACCATGCAGCAAGTGCGTGAAGCTATAGGGATAAAATATTTTTAAGAAAAATACAGCGCGGAGGTTCAATGCAGTTAAAATTATATATCTTGAATACTCACTTATATCTGCTATCCCTCATTTCAAACTTTGAACATACTCGTAATGGCGAAAACTAAAAAACCCAAACATATTGCTGTAGCAGGAAATATAGGAGCCGGAAAAACCACCCTCACAGAAATGCTGAGCAAGCATTACCGCTGGATACCCCAGTTTGAAGATATAGATCACAATCCTTACCTCTATGATTTTTATGAAGATATGCCCCGCTGGAGCTTTAACCTCCAGATTTATTTTTTAAACAACAGGCTGAGGCAATTACTTGAAATACAAAAAGGTAACGAAACGGTTATACAGGACAGAACTATTTATGAGGACGCGCATATTTTTGCTCCTAACCTCCACGAAATGGGACTGATGAGCAAAAGGGATTTTGAAAATTATTTTCGCTTTTTTGAAACGCTGAAAACCATGGTTAATCCACCCGATCTGCTTATTTACTTGCAGGCATCGGTGCCTACGCTGGTAGGACAAATACAAAAAAGGGGAAGGGAATACGAAGAGAATATACGCTTAGATTACCTGAAACGACTGAATGAATTTTATAACAAATGGATTGACAGCTATAAAGAAGGGGCGCTTCTGGTTATTGATGTGGATAAAAACAAATTTCCCGAAAACGAAGAGCACCTGGGAGAGATCATCCATAAGATTGATACGCAGTTGTATGGATTGTTTTGAAATTCGGGAGAATACAAAGCATCAGGAACCAAATCACAAGATCCGGGCCTGTCCGCGGGGGCGGATAAAATTCAAATATTAAATCCGAAGCAGGAAGACCGAAATCTGAAGGAATACAACCACAAACAATAAACTGTAAACTAAAAAAATCCAAAGCCTGATCCGAACGTGCACAACAGAATTCGAACGGAAACAATCTCAAATTTTAAATCATTAGTGTCCGGTAAAAATACTTGATTGATAAATTTAAAGGAGGCGGTAAG
>NZ_DAOMQT010000101.1:0-6878 GCF_035445465.1 Agriterribacter sp. | reverse complement strand
ATTTTGCAATAACCATTCCAAAACACTTGTGGATAAAAGGTTGGTATCTCTTATTTTTGCCTCTTCAAAATAAAAAGATGAAAAAACTTTTATCTACGGGTTATACCGACTGGGCATTCAATATTGCCATGTTAGTACTTCGTGCGGGACTGGGACTGATGATGCTGCCGCACGGTTACGATAAACTGGTGCATTTTGCAGCAAAGAAAAACACGTTTATGAATTTTCTGGGAATGGGCAGCACGGTGTCGCTTTCTCTCAGCCTGTTTGCAGAGTTCTTCTGTGCTATATTTGTTATTATAGGATTGTTCACCCGCTTTACGGTAATACCGCTTATTATTGGAATGAGCGTTGCTTTATTTAAAGCGCATGATGCCGCGATATTTGGAGCTGGTGAAAAGGCTGCGCTCTACCTTACCGGTTTTTTAGTTATACTGTTAGTGGGTCCGGGTAAGGCCAGTGCAGATGGAATGATGGGGAAGTGAGGATGGGGTATGAGGTTTCAGGTCTCAGGGTACAAGTTACTGGTTGCAGAATGAGAAATGTGAAAAGGTGATGATTTGAAAATGGGAGTGGGGTCTAAGGACAAGACACACTCAACTAATAGCTGATACCTGACTACCACAAATCCGAAGCCTGAAATCCCCAAGCCGGGGGAAATACAAAGCATCAAGAACCAAATGACAAGAACCAAACCTGCCTGCGGCAGGCAAGCTTGTCCGCCGGGGCGGATAAAATTCAAATGCTAAATCCGAAGCAGAAAGTTCAAAATCCGAAGTGAATACAAAGCACCAAAAGACAAATCACAAGTACCAAATAAATTGAAAAAGCCCGAAGTCGGGAATTCGAACCTGAAGCGAAATCCCAACAGTAAACCACAAACGATAAACCACTAATAAGATGATCAGCCTCCGCCATTGGGAGATTACTTCCACCTTTTAAAATATTAGGCAGTATTCAGATCCGTTTAAGGTCTTAATGACGTTTAAGAACCAAAATCCGAAGAAGGCTGTCAGCCATACCTTATACCTCATACCTTCTACCTTACACCTCACTTCAACGCATTCAGTACGGTATACATCTTACGCACCAGTGATGATGCCGGACCGTTATAGTTGTTCACCAAAAATGAAAAAATATAACTGCTGCCGTTAGATGAAGTATGGTAACCGGTAAATCCTTTTACATTCCTGATGGTGCCGCTTTTCATTTTCATGCCGTTATATACGGGCAATGATTTTAAAAAAGAAGGAAACCAGCTTTGCTTTTGGGCGTATTGCAGTATCTGAACCTGTGCGTGGGTGGTAACCCTGTTCAGGGGAGAAAGCCCTGAGCCATCCACTATATTTAATTCTGCGGCGTTAATGCCGTTTTGCTTCCAGAAATTTTTTACAACGGTAACGCCTGTGTCTGTGGCGCTATAGCCGCTTTCCTTATAGCTTATTGTTTTCAGCAATGCCTCTCCATACAGGTTAATGCTTTTTTTGTTGAACCAGTAAATGATAGAATCCAGCGGGGGAGAAATTTCCGTATGAATGATGGTATAATCTTCAGCCCCGGGAAGAGCTGCCTGTTTTATTTCAGGAACTGTTTCCCCTACGCCTGTCTTTATCATTTTATCTGTTAATTCGGCAATGAATTGCCTGGCGCCTGAGGGAAATGCTCCCGATATGGCAAAGGCATTTTCGTTTACGGGAATGGTTCCCTTAACGATTCCCGCAGTATCATTTAAAGGGAAATAGATATACGCATTGTCTCCCGTTCCCCTGGCTGCCGAGGTTACTGCCGACCGGAGGCTGTATCCGTATAATTTAGGATTGGCGCCTACCATGCGAACAGAGTCGCCTAAGGCTTTGCCGGATTGCAACAGCAGGTCATATTGGTTTTCGCGCCAGTTTAATTTTTCACAGCCTGCGCCGTAGTAGTTACCTATATCCTGCCATATCCAGCCATCAGGAATATAATCAAACTCCCACCTGCTGTTATCTATGACTATGGTGTTAATGTTTTTTTTGTTTTGTTCAAGCGAGCGGGTGATCCGGTTTAATATTGCATTCGCTTTTGTATTCTCCCATCTCTCGCTGCCCAATGTAGGATCGCCGGAAGGAAAAATATATAAAGTGCTGTCGAGATTGTTGGTAGCAAATGATGTGGTATAGCTGAAATCTTTTCCCAGCAGGGCAAAAGCGGTGGCGCTGGTGATTACTTTTTGGGTGGAAGCGGGCGCAAGACCAATCCGCGAATTTTTATCAAACACTACTTTTCCGGTTGCCGCATCTATTACATACAATGAGCTGACGGCATGCGCCAACTGGCTGTCTTCCTCAAACATGAGGAATGCTTTTTGCAGCTTTTGGGTAATGTTTTGCGCGTAAATATTTGTTATGGGCAATAATACAACCATAAGCAGGATACATGCTGATACCGCATTGCCCAAACCCGGAACCTTTTTTCTTATCATAAAAATTATTTATTGCTAAACAGGAAATAATTAAATTTATAGTATGGAAAATGAAGTTAAAGAACCGGCGCTAAAATACAATTATATCTCCCCGGAAGCATACCTCGCAGCGGAACGAACAGCAGGAAGCAGGAGTGAGTATTATGACGGGCACATTATTGCCATGGCCGGGGCCGGTTTAAAGCATAACAGGATTGCCATAAACCTGTACCGGGAAGTGGGCTATTTTTTAAAAGGCAGGTATTGCGGGATACTTCCTGCCGATATGCGTGTTAGCACACCCTTACAAGACGCATACATGTACCCGGATGCGGTAATTGTATGCGGTGAGCCTCAATTAGAAGATGATAAATTTGATACCCTGCTTAATCCTTCCGTAATATTTGAGATACTTTCTCCTTCTACCGGCAGCATGGATAAGGGCAGAAAATTTTTCTTTTACCGTGAAATCCCTTCGCTAAAGGAATACATCATGATTGACACCCTCAGGAAATTGGTGATCGTTTCCCGCAGGCAGCCGGATCATTCCTGGGCCTTTGAAAATATAGCTGAAGAAGGTGCGCTAAGGATTCAAACGATAGACTTTACGCTTACCTTGCAGGAAATTTATGATGGCACAGATATCTGATTCTTTTGATGATCCCCTCAAAATAAACGCTTCCATTATTACCATTGGCGATGAACTGCTGATCGGGCAGGTTATAGATACCAACAGCGCCTGGATAGCACAGGAACTGAACAAAACAGGAATATGGCTCAGGCGCAGGGTATCCGTTGGCGATAGTAAAGCGGAAATCATTCATGCCCTTGATGAAGAAAGCCGCAACGCTGCTATTATTCTTATAACAGGCGGACTGGGCCCTACCGCCGATGATATCACGAAACCCGTGCTTTGTGAATACTTTGGCGGTTCAATGGTTGTTGACGACGGGGCGCTTGCCAATGTGAAAGCCATTTTTGCAAAACTGAACCGCCCGGTAATAGAGCGTAATCTTAAACAGGCCGAAGTGCCCAATAATTGTACGGTTATCCCCAATAACCGGGGAACAGCCCCCGGTATGTGGTTTGAGAAAGACGGAAAGATATTTGTAAGCATGCCGGGCGTACCGCATGAAATGAAAGGGATGATGACGGATTATGTTATTCCTCACCTGCAGCAGCATTTTACTTTTCCCTTTATTGACCATCGTACCCTGCTTACTTTTGGCATTGGCGAATCCTTCCTGGCAGAAGCCATTAAAGACTGGGAAGCGCAACTGCCTGCTCATCTTAAATTAGCCTACCTGCCCAATTATGGTATGGTTCGGTTACGCATAACCGGCAGCGACAATAACAGCAGCCGGTTGCAGGAAACACTACATATCCAGTTTAAAAAATTAAAAGCGCTTGTAGCCGAATGGCTGGTAGCGGACGAAGATATTACGCTTGCACAGGTAACAGGAAGAATGTTGCTGCAAAACAAACAAACCGTTGCTACGGCAGAAAGTTGCACAGGAGGATATATTGCCCACCTCATTACTTCCGTTGCAGGCTCCTCTGCGTGGTTTAAAGGGAGCGTGGTAAGCTATGCCAACGAAGTAAAAGAAAATGTACTGGGCGTGCAAAAAGGCACCCTGCAGTTGGTGGGTGCTGTAAGTGAAGAAACCGTAAAGCAAATGGTGAGCGGCGTTATGGAAAAAATGCAAACAGATTACGCCATTGCTACTTCAGGCATCATGGGCCCGGACGGAGGTACAGCCGGAAAACCGGTAGGAACCGTATGGATAGCGGCGGGAAGCCGTAACAGGATAATGACTGCAATATTTCATTTCCGTTACGACAGGGCGCGCAATATTGAAATGACCTCGCACTATGCTTTAAACCTGTTGCGTAAGCTGATGACCGATGAAGGGATTTCGTTGCCGTAACACCGGGCAATACAGGCGTGCAAAAAGAGTTATTATAAAAATATTCACATATGTATCTGCTGGTTCCTAATTGCACAGCAATACTTACCTTTGAATCTTAACGATAACTAAAATTCTAATATGGCGATAGTTGACCTGGTAATGCCTAAGTTAGGCGAAAGTATCATGGAAGCTACCATTTTACACTGGAGTAAAAAGCCGGGCGATCATGTAAAAGTGGATGAAACCGTGTTGGAAATTGCCACGGATAAAGTAGACAGTGAAGTGCCTTCTACCGCGGAAGGGATAGTGGAAGAATTGTTGTACCGTGAAAATGATGTGGTACCTGTAGGCGCCGTTATCGCAAAGATCAGATCAGAGAACGGCGTGGAAGAACAGTCTCAGATCCCGGAGGCAATCGTATCCGAAATACAAACATCACCCGAAAAAGAAGAGATAAAAGAAGTACCTTATCAGCCATCGCATATAGCCATGCCACCTAAAACAGGAGGCGCCCGGTTCTATTCTCCCCTTGTTTTAAATATTGCAGCTAATGAGGGAGTAAGTCTGTCGGATCTTGAGAAAATACCCGGCACGGGCAATGAAGGACGTGTTACCAAAAAGGATATCCTTCAATGGATTGCCGCTAAATCGGGTGGTGGCGTAACGGAAACCGTTGCACAGCCGCAAAGCATTCCCATCGAGGAGCCAGTTGGAAGTACCGTGCAGCCTGTTGTGCCTGAAAAGGCAGAAGATACGCCACAACCGGAGTATAGCGGTAATGTGGAAGTAATTGAGATGGACCGGACGCGCAGGCTTATTGCAAAGCATATGGTGGAAAGCCAGCGTACCAGCGCACACGTAACCAGCTTTACAGAATGCGATGTAACCAGCATGGTGTTATGGCGTGAAAAGGTAAAAGCGGCCTTTGAAAAGCAGGAAGGAGAGAAGCTGACTTTTACACCTTTGTTTATTGAAGCTATTATTAAATGTATTAAGAAATACCCCTGGCTTAATGCCAGTGTTGAGGGCGATAAAATAATTGTACGAAAAGATATCAATATCAGCATGGCAACTGCTTTACCCAACGGTAATCTTATTGTACCGGTTATACAGGAGGCAGATATGCTGAACCTTACCGGACTCGCTAAAAAAGTAAACCGCCTGGCCGATGCCGCCAGGAACAACCGGCTCCGCCCCGATGATACCCAAAACGGAACTTTTACAGTAACTAACGTAGGAACCTTTGGCAGCTTAATGGGTACGCCCATCATCAATCAGCCGCAGGTGGCCATATTGGCAATTGGTGCCATCAAAAAACGCCCGGTAGTGGTAGAAACCAAACAGGGCGACAGCATTGCCATCCGGCATATGATGTACCTCTCTCTTTCTTACGATCACCGGATAGTAGACGGATCGCTTGGCGCTACATTTCTTACAGCGGTAGCCCATGAAATGGAAAATTTTGATGTGAACAGGAGTTTTTGAGTTGCGGACAGGTTTCAGGGTACAAGTTGCAGGTTGCAAGGTTCAGGACAGTGGCTTTGTTCGTTTATATTTTCTCCTTTTTTAAAATAACCGCGGCAATAAAACCGTTACCATAAGGTAAAGGATATGAACAGTTACAGGAAGGTTAAATCTGTGGCTTAAAAAATAAGCACACTACTTGAGGCTGGTCTTTTTACTTATAGTTGATTGGAAGGTTTTTACATTTTTCTTATATTCGGTAAACTAACCCATACAATTATGAAGACTTTATCCCAAACCTGGTTCGCGGAAGGCTACATTGATTTTGAATTAAAAAAATATACCCTGCTTGCCTACCTGCAGGAGATACATAAAGAGTTTACGCAAAACAAGCTTTACCCGCAGTTATCCGATATCATTTTTCATCACAACAATATCCTGCATTTTAAACATAATAAGGAAATGCTGCAGGAGCAGTTTCCCAAACGTTTTACCGGAGTAAATATAGATAAGCTGCAATTGCTGTATGAAAAAATTGTGGAAGACGATGAAATGATGAAAGAGCTGGAGGATATTATAGCATACGCTGTTAACCTGATGAACTCAACCATTAAAAGCGGCGCCGAGATATACGAATTTGTGGAAGACAAGCTCAATATCGCACCGGTAGGGATCATCCCGCTGGAGAACAGGGAAGGATATTTTTTTCTGTGCAATGGCTCTCATCATCAAACCTATGTATACCAGTACCGGCTGAGCATTTTTGAAAAACATGATGAGAAATACCGTAGTATCAAAACCTCCTTTATTGCACAATGGAAAAGAAACATCGTTCATACCTTTGAGCACATAAAAACGGAGCTCATCCGCAGCAGGAAGGATTTGCCTAATCCGGCAGTGTATTGCATTGAAACCGGTTTGAGCTTTCCGTTAGAAGAAACCTTATTGCCTGTTGCCAAAAGGTCGCTTGTAAAATATATTACGGGAAATGCGGCGTAGTTGCGGTAACGCCACGAAGTAATTATGTAAGAAAAGCATAGTGCAGTTGTTGCGGTCATGCAGCA
>NZ_DAOMQT010000100.1:0-7135 GCF_035445465.1 Agriterribacter sp. | reverse complement strand
TGCCTCAATCATGAAAAATAATACAAATAAATACTGGTGGTGGCATACAAACTCTCTTTGGGGCTTGTAATGCTGTTATCGTATGTTCGTATAGTACAATATTCAGGCCCCGGTAATCACCGGGGTTTTTTTATGAAAATGGAACAAGGCAGTTATGAAAAAAATTGAAATAAAAACGCGGTTTAAAAAAATGCTTTCCGATGTGTATACGCCGGTGGGCATTTACTTAAGGGTAAGAGACCGCTTTCGTGATACCATATTGCTGGAGAGCACCGACTATCATGCCGCAGAAAATAGTTTTTCCTTTATCTGCATCAATGCTATCGCAGGTATGGAAATTACCAGCCATCGCTCAATAGAGTTTAAGTTGCCGGGTCAGCAGCCGGAACAGATCCCCGTAAACAACCCGGCTGAAGTGCCCGGTATGCTATGGGATTTTATGCAGCGCTTTGATGTTGAACCTTCTGCAGATAAGATCGTTGCTTCTGTGCAGGGACTATATGGTTACACCACCTTTGATGCCGTTCAGTTTTTTGATACCATTACTTTTACCAACCGTACTGCTGATGCAACTGGCGGTCACCCGGCTTTTGCTTCCATACCGCTTATGCGTTACCGCCTGTATCAATATGTTATTGCTATCAATCATTTTAAAAATGAAATGTATCTCTGCGAAAATGGTATTCCCGGAATAAGCAGTGATGTGGAAATGGTAGAGTCGCTGATCAGGAGTAAAGATGTGCCCGTGTTTCCATTCAGGGCAAACGGAACAGAAACGTCTAACATGACGGATGAAGACTACCGCCAAATGGTGCAAAAGGGAATACAGAGTTGCTATAGGGGTGATGTATTCCAGATTGTGCTGAGCAGGCGCTTTGCCCGGGGCTTTACCGGCGATGAATTTAATGTATACCGTGCCCTCCGGAATATTAATCCCTCTCCTTATCTTTTTTATTTCGATTATGGCGACTACCGGCTGATGGGCTCTTCTCCCGAAAGTCAGTTGATCATTAAAAACGGCAAAGCCGTAGTACATCCTATTGCCGGTACATTTAAAAGAAGCGGTGATGATGAAACCGATCAGCAAATGGCCGACAAGCTATTACATGACCCCAAGGAAAATGCCGAACACGTTATGCTGGTTGATCTGGCAAGGAACGACCTGAGCCGGCTCTGTGATGAAGTAAAGGTGAAGCATTACCGGCAGGTGCAGTATTACTCGCACGTTATTCACCTGGTAAGTGAAGTAACCGGTAATGTAAAGGCGGGAACCAATCCCTTTCATTTATTGGCCACCACTTTTCCGGCAGGCACCTTAAGCGGCGCTCCCAAATTTAAAGCCATGCAGCTCATTGACGCGTATGAACCCACCTCAAGAAGCTATTATGGAGGCGCTATTGGCTTTGTGGGTTTCAACGGCAGTTGCAATCATGCTATTATGATCCGTACTTTTTTAAGTAAGAACAATACGCTGATTTCACAGGCGGGAGCAGGTATAGTAGCGGCATCCAACCCCGAAAGTGAATTGCAGGAAGTGAATAATAAATTAAACGCTTTGAAAAAAGCCGTGGAGATGGCGGAAGGGATTTAAGTGGGAAAGAAGAAAGTTACAAGTTACAGGATACAAGGTGAGGAAGATGTGAAAGTAAACAAACGATAAACTATAAACTGCAAACTACAAATAACAGGCATGAAAATATTGGTTTTTGATAATTATGATTCCTTCACGTATAACCTGGTTCACCTGGTGGAAAAGATATTGCACCAGAAAGTAGATGTGTACCGCAATGACCAGGTTAGTCTTGATAAAGTAAATGAATACGATAAGATCATTCTTTCCCCCGGACCGGGATTACCTGAAGAAGCGGGGTTGCTACTGCCGTTGATCAGGCAGTATGCAGCTTCAAAATCTATACTGGGCGTATGTTTGGGGCACCAGGCCATTGCGGAGGCTTTTGGCGGCAGGCTGGTTAATTTAAGTACGGTGTACCATGGCGTATCCGGCCCTGTGAGTTTGTATACAGATAAGGAGCCTGCTTTATTTGCCGGCTTGCCTGCTGTTATTGAGGTAGGACGCTACCATAGCTGGATAGTGGGTGATGAGGACTTCCCTGAGCAACTGGAAGTAACGGCAAGAGACGAAAATAATTATATAATGGCTTTGCGGCATAAGCAATACGATGTACAGGGTGTTCAGTTTCATCCTGAAAGTGTATTAACACCCGATGGGGAAAAGATCATGCGGAACTGGTTAAGCACTCCGGGAAATAATAAAGGGTAAATAGTATAAACTTAATTCAACAATCAAAAATTCCCTTTTGGGGATAGGGCATGAAAAAAATATTACAATACCTGTTTGAATACAAAACGCTTTCGCGGCAGCAGGCCAAAGAAGTGCTGGTGAATATTTCCAAAGGCGTGTATAATGAAAGCGAGGTAACTGCGTTCGTAACGGTATACCTTATGCGTACTATAACCATTGAAGAGCTGCAGGGCTTTTCGGATGCGCTGTTGGCATTGTGTGTGCCGGTTCCTTTGGACGATTATAAGGCAACCGATATTGTGGGCACCGGCGGCGATGGTAAAAACACGTTTAATATTTCAACACTCTCCTGCTTTATTGTTGCCGGCGCCGGTCAGAAAGTGGTTAAGCATGGTAATTATGGCGCTACATCGGTTAGCGGCGCCTCCAATGTAATGGAACAGCTGGGTTACCGGTTCAAATCAGATGCCGGCCAACTGGAAAAAGAAGTGGCGGAGGCGGATATCTGCTTTTTACATGCACCGCTTTTTCATCCCGCGTTAAAAGCTGTTGGCGCTATCCGTAAAAATTTAGCTATCCGTACTTTTTTCAATATGCTGGGACCAATGGTCAACCCGGCGAAGCCTGCTTTTCAACTGGTGGGTGTGTACAACTTAGAAATGGCGCGGATATACAATTACCTGTTGCAGCAAACCGGTAAAGCGTTCACCATTATCCATAGTCTTGACGGCTATGATGAAATATCCCTCACTAACGATACCAAGGTAATTACCAGGGAAGGTGAATATATTATGACACCGGTGCAATTGGGAAAACGTATGGTGTCTGCCTCCGATATTTATGGCGGCAGTACCGTTGAGGAGGCTGCCAAATTGTTTGTAAACATTATAAAGGGTGAGGGTACCTGGGCGCAAAATGCCGTGGTGCTGGCTAATGCGGCAATGGCATTGCATTGCACAGGCGCTTATACGAGCTATAATGATGCGTATCTTGCAGCGGTAGAAAGCCTGGAAAGCGGAAGAGCCTTTGGAGCGCTGAAGAAGCTGCAGGCATTGCAGTGAAGAACCCGAACCCATGGGGTTTGCAGAGTAGGAAAACCTCGTAGGTTTAAGGAAGGAGGAAGAGAAATATGAGAAGTGAGTGGTGAGTGGTGAGAAGAGAGAGAAGTGAAAAGCTGTACCTGCACCTTGAGACCTGCAACTTGTAACCTGAAACCTTATATGAACATTTTAGAAACAATAATCGCTCAAAAGAAAATTGAAGTAGCTGAACGCAAACGGCAAAGGCCGGTAGCGGTTTTAGAGAAGACGGAATGGTTTTCAAAGCCCACTTTTTCGTTGCGGAAATTTTTAGCAGACGAAACTAAAACCGGCATCATAGCGGAGTTTAAAAAGAAGTCGCCGTCTAAAGGATGGATCAATGCGAATGCAGATCCTTTTATTGTTACTACTGCATACGCGCAGCATGGCGCTTCAGGATTGTCTGTTTTAACGGATGAAAAATTTTTTGGCGGGAGTTTGGATGATCTGACCAAGGCCAGGACAAACGACATCCCTGTTTTGCGGAAAGATTTTATGATTGATGCCTACCAGGTGGCGGAAGCAAAGTCAGTTGGGGCGGATGTGATCCTGCTGATTGCCGCTAATTTAACACCGGCGCAGGTAAAAGCGTTAGCCGCAACCGCTAAAAACATGGGACTGGAAGTATTGCTTGAAATACATAATGAGGAGGAGCTGGAACATGTTTGCGATGAAGTGGATATTGTTGGTGTTAATAACCGTAACCTCAAAACCTTTGAAGTAAGCATTGATACATCGGTGTACCTGGGCGGTTTAATACCGGCTGATAAAATAAAGATCTCCGAAAGTGGGATAAGTAATATAGAAACGATAAAAGAACTGAAGCGACATGGTTATAAAGGGTTTTTAATTGGCGAGAATTTTATGAAAGCGCCAGACCCAGCGATTGCTTTTGCCGCATTTGCCGAACAACTTAAAAGTTAAACGCTATGCGTATAAAAGTTTGTGGAAACACACAGCTAAGCCAGGTACATGAACTGGATGGAATGGGCGTTGAATTCGCGGGATTTATTTTTTACCATAAATCGCCGCGGTATGTGGTAGGACGTATTGACGGGGAAGCATTAAAAAAGGCGAAACTAAAGATCAATAAAGTAGGTGTTTTTGTGAATGCGGGATATGATGAGGTGATGGGCTATGTGGAGGAATATGGATTGTATATGGCGCAGTTGCATGGCGATGAATCGCCCAGGCTATGTGAAAGAATAAGCGAACAGGTGCCCACGATAAAAGTATTCCGGATCAAAGAAGGGGATAATATAGACTGGAAGATAAGGGAGTACAGGAACGTAAGTGATCTTTTTTTATTTGATACGGATTGGTTTAATTATGGAGGCAGCGGAAAGAAATTTGACTGGCACATATTAGATAATGCGCATATTAAAAAACCTTTTTTGCTGAGCGGTGGCATTGGTATAGAAGATGCGGAAGCATTGCGGTTGTTTGCTGCCGGTAAGCATGGCGCCAATCTTTTTGCGGTGGATGTGAACAGTAAATTAGAAAGCAGTCCCGGGGTAAAAGATATGGAGAAAGTTAGAAAATTTGTGGAAGCACTGAGGTAACTGTTTTACGATGGCTGCTGTACGAAGTCTCCGGACTTCGTACTCCTATGTTCTTCAAAGTTTACAACTTTGAATTAATTTAAATAAGTGTGCAATGATCAACAGAACAATAGCCCTTGCCAAGTATAAAGGCACATTTGAGCAGCCGGATATCTTTGGCTACTATGGAGGGTTCGGTGGTGCATATATTCCTGAAATGTTGTACCCCAACGTGGAGGAGCTGAAAAACAGTTACCTGAAAATAATGTATGAAAAAGATTTTCAGGAAGCGTTCAGGGCCCTGCTGAAAGATTATGTAGGGCGTCCTTCACCGTTATATCACGCTAAAAGGCTGAGCGAAAAGCATGGCGCCACTATCTTCCTGAAAAGAGAAGACCTCAATCATACCGGTGCACATAAGATCAATAATACCATCGGGCAGTTGCTTCTGGCGAGGCGGCTGGGTAAGCATCGCATTATAGCCGAAACAGGCGCTGGTCAGCATGGTGTGGCTACAGCAACCGTATGCGCATTAATGAATATGCAATGCGTGGTGTATATGGGTGAAAAAGATATTGAAAGGCAGGCGCCGAATGTGGCACGTATGAAGATGCTGGGCGCCACGGTTATACCCGCCACCAGTGGCAGTAAAACGTTAAAAGATGCTACCAATGAAGCGATCCGCGACTGGATCAACAACCCGGTAGATACGCATTATATTATTGGCAGCGTGGTAGGTCCGCATCCTTATCCCGATATGGTGGCAAGGTTCCAGAGCATTATCAGCGAAGAAATGCGCTGGCAGTTAAAGGAGCATACCGGCAGTGAGTTGCCTACGCACGTAGTTGCCTGTGTGGGCGGTGGCAGTAATGCGGCAGGTGCGTTTTATCATTACCTTGAAGATTTTGCCGTGCAATTAGTTGCTGTAGAAGCGGCAGGCTGCGGGGTACTGAGCGGCATGAGCGCTGCTACCACGCAATTGGGCAAGCCGGGTGTTTTGCATGGGAGCAAAAGCCTCGTAATGCAAACCGAAGACGGGCAGGTTGTGGAGCCACACAGTATTTCAGCCGGATTAGACTACCCCGGCATTGGACCTTTGCATGCGCATTTGTTTGAAACGGGCAGGGCATTATTTTTAAGCGCTACGGATAAGGAAGCTATAGACGCAGCTTTTGAGCTAACCCGGCTGGAAGGCATTATACCCGCATTGGAAAGCGCGCATGCCATAGCCGGACTGGATCAACTGAACCTAACGTCAAAGGATACCGTAGTGGTTTGTTTGAGCGGCAGGGGAGATAAGGATATGGCGGCGTATATGAAAGCGATGGAAGGGGAATGAGGGGTAAGTAGTAAGTGGTAAGTAAGTTTTGGCAAAAAATAACAGTATATTTTTTAGGATACACAACATGAGCAGAATACAGGAAATATTTGCAATGAAAAGCAGCAAAGTGCTGAATATCTATTGCACTGCAGGTTATCCGCACCTGGATAGCACATTAAAGGTAATGAAGGCTTTGCAGGACAATGGCGCTGATATCATTGAACTGGGTATGCCTTACAGCGACCCGTTGGCTGACGGCCCGGTTATACAGGAGAGCGGCGGCGTGGCGTTGCAAAACGGCATGACGATAAAGGTTTTGTTTGAGCAATTGAAGACGATGCGGCAAATCCATAGTAATTATAGCGCCGGCATAACCGTTCCTGTAATCCTGATGGGGTATATGAATCCTGTTTTACAGTATGGCTTTGAAAAGTTTTGTGCCGATGCCTCGGCGGCAGGAGTGGAAGGGTTGATATTGCCCGACCTGCCCATTCGGGAGTTTGAAACCGAATACGGCCCGGTGATCAGGAAATACGGGTTAGACTTTATTTTTTTGGTAACGCCCGAAACCTCGGAAGAAAGAGTAAGAAGGATTGATGCCCTGAGCACGGGATTTATTTACGCGGTTTCTTCTTCGTCTACTACCGGTAAGGATAAAAACTTTTCGGATGTGGAGCTGTACCTGCAAAAGCTGCAGCACATGCAATTGAGAAACCCTGTGTTGGTGGGCTTTGGAATAAAAGATAAAGCCACCTTTGAATCAGCATGCAAGTATGCTAATGGAGCGATTATCGGGAGCGCCTATATAAAAGCCCTGAATGAAAACCCGGATGTGGAAACAACAACAAAAAAGTTTCTGGAAACGATATTAAAATAAGAGCGGAAAACGGGATTCGAACCCGCGGCCTTCAGTTTGGGAAACTGATGCTCT
>NZ_DAOMQT010000099.1:0-7141 GCF_035445465.1 Agriterribacter sp. | reverse complement strand
TTCGCACATATTACACCTCACTATGCTTTTCTACATAGCAGACACGAAGCCACAAAGCGTGGGTGCATCACAAATTTTCACAGGCAGACATCGCTATCTGGTGGCACGTGACACGTACCTAAAATATGCAAAGCGAAAATTTGGGATGCACCGCAAAGCGTTTTCCTTCGTAACCCGCGAAGATTACAGCGGGGAAATCAGGCCACTTCCTATTCCTGCTCCAGTGTTTCTTTTACCTTTTTCTTTGCCTGGCGCAGGCGGTAATTGAAGGTGAGGTTGGTTTGCCGCAGTCTTCCCTGCGACATGCTCTCCGTATAAAAATTGGCACCTTCGGTAATGGAGCGGTACCGGCGCGAATTAAAAACATCTAAAACATTCAGCGTAAGGGTGGCTTTGTCTTTGAGGATATCTTTGCTAACCGCTAAATCCATTGTGGCAATGGATTTGCGCCTGCCCTGCGGCGTTTGTTGCGGCGCTTCGTAATTGCCGCGAACCTGTATGTCTGTATTCTTCCAAACTGTAACCCTCGACAGTAAACGTACTAACCAGCTATAGGTATCGCTTTTAAATTCATCATCAAGGTTGCTGCCATCGGTAATGGCACGGAAGAAGTTAAAGCTGGCATCCGTTTTCCACCAGGTAAAAGCCGAATAGGAGCCGGTGAATTCCGCGCCGAACGAATTTTCGGTTGCCAGGTTTTGTGGAAGCGTAACCGAATTGCCCTGTTCATCCACTCTTTTTACATATAATATTTTGCCCTTTGTATTCCGGTAATATAGCGATGAACTAATAGATGCTTTGTCTAAGTACTTGATGTGTCCTATTTCAAAAGCATGTGTAAATTCAGGGTCAAGGTCGGGGTTGCCGCTCCAGTAATTACGGTTATCACTATAGGTCATAAACGGACTAAGGTCATTGTATTGCGGACGGCGTACCCTCCGGCTGTAGCTTACCTGTATGGCATGTCCCTGCGGCAGATCATAGGTTACATGCGCGCTGGGAAAAAAGTTCAGGTATTTGCGCGGATTCACTTCATGGGTTTGTTTGAGCGTGGTGGTTACATGCGTAAGCTCGCCGCGAACACCCAGTTGATAAGATAGTTTTTTAACCTTATTGCCTAATATGGCATATACGGCGTTTATGTTTTCTTTATACAAAAAGTTATTGGTCAGCCCCGGTAATTCAAACCAGTTGCCGTTGGCATCCTCTTCCGTTACCGTATAATTATTGGTCATATTACGGAAGCTGCTGCGCAGCCCGGCCTCCAATTTTCCTTTTTCGCCAAAGGGGTGTATATAATCAATTTGGGTGAGGTACTGTTTTTCGGTTTCATCATTTACGGAGCGCTGCAATATAAAAGGTATATCTGTGTGACTACCATCGGGCTTAAAGCTTTGCTGTCCGAAATACTGATCGGAATTTTCCCAGTTATCGAGGTAGCGTACATCGGCGGTTAATTCCTGTCCCTGGCGGGCGAAGGTTCTTTTATAGCTGAGCGCGTATTCCGAATTGGGTTCCGTTTCCGTTTCATCCTGTGTGCGGTGGGTAATGCCGGTAAGGTTTTTTATGGTTGATTCGTAATCGTGGTAAAAGATGTCGGAATAGCGTTTGCCTTTACTGATGCGGTAGGTATAGGCGGCAGTGAGTATATTTTTATCATCGAAGAAATAATCCAGCCCGGCCCTTGCATTATTGTACATGCCTTTTAAACGGTGCTCCATATTTTTGGTGGAGATGAAAGTGCTGTCGTTGCGGTAGAGTTCCTGGTACAGATCACTTTTTCCGGGCGCATTGCGGTAAGAGGCGGAGTAATTAACGAAAAAATTAAAATCTTTACGGCGGTAATTTACATTGGCAGCTATTCCAAAATTTTCAGGATATCCTGCCACTACATCAAAAGAACCGTTGAAACCTTCCTTCCGTTCCTTCTTTAATACAATATTAATTATGCCGCCCATGCCTTCGGCTTCGTAACGGGCAGAGGGGTTGGTGATGATCTCTACTTTTTCTATCATGCTTCCCTGCAGTTGCTGCAGGCCGCTTCCGCCTTTTATACTAACCAGTCCCGAAGGTTTACCATCAATTAGTATTCTTACACTACTGCTGCCTCTCAGGCTCACATTGCCTTCCACATCTACCGCTACTGAAGGGATATTGCTTAATATATCGGCAGCTGTTCCCCCGGCATTAGCCAGGTCTTTGCCTACATTGAATATTTTTTTGTCAAGCGATAATTCCATTGAGCTTTTCTCGGCCTGGATATATACTTCTTCAAGCGTTTTGGACGCAGAGAAGAGTTGTATAACACCAAGGTTCAACGGTGCATTAGCCGGTGTAAGCGTAATAGTAGTGGTTTTAAACGGGGTGTAACCGATAAACTCAATGAGGGCATAGTATGTACCCGCTGGTGCTTCAAGGGTAAAGCTTCCCGATTCACCGGTGGTAACCGTAGCAACTGAAGCGCTGTCGTGTACTTTGTGCAATTGAACCGTGGCATAACCAAGTGCTGTATTGTTCAGGGCTTCTGTAACCTTCCCGGTTATTTTCAGGTCCTGCTTTTTTTGTGCCTGTAGCACCGGGCACAGGAACAGCAAAAGAAAAAAGAATAAGCTACAAATAACATTTGAAGAAGAAAGCTTTCTAAAGCGGGCAATCCTTTTTCTCTCAATAATGGCAGGTAAATGTTGGTTCAATGGAAACAAGTTTAAAGGTGCTGTTGCAAAAGCATAAAATTAGTCAAAACTTGTCTCTATTCCATCCGGTACTTACCTGTAGACGGGGAGGCAGGTGCAAGGTTGCAGGTTTCAGGTTTCGGGTTTCAAGTTGTTTGTTCAGGTATGAGGTTGTAATATTACAAACAGATTCAGAAGTTCTTCGGATGATTGTAAAATGCATAACCTGCATGGTGATTTCAATTGCCAGCCCGGTAGTCATTGCTTACTTTTTTGAACCGGCTGCCGCAGCCTTCAATGCAGATGTAGCCGAGCTCAAGCATATTGTTGTATTTCCTGAAACTGGCCGGCCAACCGGTTGCCCCCTGACTGCTGTTAATGCTAATTGTGCTATCGTTGATTAGTGTAATCCTTCCGCTTTTTCCCCATACATAATGTTCAGGTGTGCAGGTATAGCTGCTGTCAGGGTTTATTGTCAGCAGTATTCCATCTACCTTATGAAAAGTACCGCTGCCATCACCCGGATCAGCATATGCTTCATATTCTTTCCAGCTACCAAAAAGGGATGTAGCATCATAGCTGTTTGTTTCCTTTTTAGAGCAGGCCAGCAGGATTAAACCTGCAAAAACGGGTATAAAAAATGCTTTCACGATTCATTGTTTTACTTCCTGACAAGTATAACTTATACTACGTTGCATTAAGAAAAAGGCTGGGAGGACAAGGTCTTGGAAGAACATACTATGTACGAAGTTTGGGAGACTTTAGCAATGTTGAAGATATCGGGTATAAGCAAGTCTATAACCCTGGCTATCCGGCTCTTTCGTTGCTTGCTAAACCAACCGGCATGTTTTAAAATTCGTATATTGAAGTAAGTGCCTGCAGCATTGCGACAGCTTTTGGTAAACCTTATCTTTTGATTGTTGAAAACATATGTAAACCCCTGTAAGTGTTAAACATTTTGGTAACTTGAGGGCAAAGCTGAAATATGGGAACGGCGCCTGCGCAACTATTGTTCAACAATTTTTTTTGATATTATGGTAAGGTTGAGGCTTATTATTATTGCCGGCTTGCTGCTATTAAGGATTGCTCAGTCCTTTAGCCAGGATCAATCCTGCCCGTTTAATATTAATTTTTCAGCCGGGGATATTTCTGCCTGGTCTGCGCAAACAGGTTTGGTGGACGGTCCTGCACGACAATATCCTGCACCTAATACGGGTGTATCGGTAATCTCTGAATACAGTATTTTCACAACAGGTATACAGGTCATAACCACACCGGGCACTGATAAGTTTGGCGGGTTCACCACTATTCCCACTATTAATGGATATGCTTATGGTTATTCTATCAAATTGGGGTCAGAGGCTACTTCATGGGATCTTCACAGCAATGAACGCAGCCCGGGAGGATTTGTGCGGTCCGTTACTTATACGGTGAATGTTCCTGCAGGTTCTTCTTCGGTTCCTTATACCATGACTTATGCGTATGCTTTGATTTTGGAAAACGGCACACACAATTCCAATCAGCAACCTGTATTTACAGCAACGGTCAAAAGTCCTGCCGGCATTATCACCTGCGCCTCGCCTTCTTATTACCTTCCTACCTTTAACAATGCGGGAGGCGGAAATAACCAAGCATCCACCGGGGCAACGCTGGATTCTGCCACAGCAATAGCAAACGGGTTTTCATTGAGCCCTACCCTGTTCCTTTCACATTCGGGGCAAAACAACAGTAACGGGGTATTGCTGCAGGATGTGTGGACAAAACCCTGGACAGAAGTAACCTTTGACCTGTCGGCTTACCGGGGGCAGCAGGTGGTACTTACTTTTGAGGCCAGCAATTGTACTCCGGGAGCACATTTCGCTTATGCATATATAGCGCTGCGTAATGATTGCGCCGGGCTGGAGATCTCGGGATACAGGAATGCCTGCACCAATACCAGAACGGTGTATTCCATTCCGGCATTAGCCAACAGTACGTATACCTGGACGGTACCTTCCGGATGGACAATAGTTTCTGGCGCCGGTACCAATATTATTACTGTGATCCCCGGTACTACCGGGGGCATTATTACGGCACGGGAAGCGAACACCTGTGCCGACCTCAGGGATACTATCACGGTAGGCACATCACCCCCAACGGTGGCAGGCAGGGTTACAGGTGATAATACCGTTTGCGCAGGTATTAACAGTACAGCATTAGTGCTCAGCGGTGAAGCCGGGAATATACTTAAATGGGTGTCTTCAACAGACGGGGTTAACTGGTCTGACATTGACAACACCACCCACAACTATACCGCCCTGAATATTGATGCTACCACCCAATACCGGGCTGTGATTCAAAATGGGGGCGGTTGTAGTGTGGATACCAGCACTGCTTCAATCGTAACGGTAAATCCCCGAAGCTTTGGAGGTGTCCTGAGTCCGGGCGACCTCTCTGTCTGCTCAGCTCAAACGCAGCATAATCTTATCTCGCTGGATGGAAGCACAGGACAGGTTCAAAACTGGCAGTATTCCTACGATAGTACCAGTTGGAACAATTTTTCCCCGGTAAATACCAATACGCAGTATAATGCAAACACTGTTAACCAAACCACCTATTACAGAACCCTGGTGAAAAGTGGCATATGCCCTCCCGATACCAGTGCGGTTGCCAGGGTTCAGTATATAAATGTTCCATTTCCCGCAGCCACCATTACTCCCGGGGCGGCTTCCATATGCTATGGTACCGGCACACCGGTAAATGTTACCATTACTTCCGGCACTCATTATTCCTGGAGCAATGCCGCCACACTGACCAATACCGGCAATGCTGTTGTTACCTCGTTGCCGCATATTATAAGCGCCACAGCTACCCCGCAACAAAACACCGATTATGTGCTGAGCGTTACCAATGCAGGTTGCCCCAATGTGTTGCTGGATACCTTTCATGTTTCGGTTACCCAACCTATTACTGTGTTTGCAGGTAACGACACTTCAATTGTAGCCGCTCAGCCGCTGCAACTGAATGCTGTCGTCAATGACCCATTAGCCGATCAATATACCCGGACGCCTGCTACCGGGCTAAACCACACAGATATCGCCAATCCTGTTGCCAGCCTGTCGCACATGACAGGCAATACCATTACCTATACCGTAAAAGCTGCCACAGCAGACGGCTGCTTCGGGCAGGATGATATTAAAGTAATGGTATTTACAACGGCGCCCGCTATTTTTGTTCCCTTAGCCTTCACTCCCAACGGAGACGGGCTGAATGATATACTACGTCCTATTGGTGTGGGTATTTCCTGGCTCAACTATTTCCGTATTTATAACCGTTGGGGGCAACTGGTGTTCAGCTCCGGCAACCAGGAGAAAGGATGGGACGGTACCATCAATGGGCGGGTACAACCCACTGCCACTTATGTATATATTGCGCAGGGAATAGATTATACAGGGAAGGTTATCACCAAAAGGGGAAGTGTGACATTGATCCATTAAAGTGAGAGCGTTTGCCTGTTGACCGGATCGTATCCGGATGCCTTAATGCTTTGGCATGACCAGCATAAGTACGGTGGTAAACGCAGGAAAACCTGCTGCCGGCTCAAGTACCAAAGCCCGGCAATGGTACTGAAAGCCCAGTACCTGCATGTAAGCGGGTTTAGGTATGAGGTATCAGGTTGTAATTATAATTTATAATAAAGATTCGCGAAGCTCCTCCGGCGACTTTGACGACAAATATCCCAAAGGAATGTCAAGCACCGTCCGGGCGCCTGTTTGTCCTTCTTTTGCCATTTTTCCTACGGCCCTCGCATAAGCCACTAAAACACTGGCGGTAAATTCGGGGTTGCTTTCAAGCGTTAAGCTAAATTCAATTCTCTGTTTTGATCCGTTTCCGGTAATACCGGAACGGAATACGATACCTCCATGCGGCATCGTTGAATGGTTCGCTTTAAGCTCCTCTTCCGTTATAAAATGAACAGTGGTTTGATAAGCGTCAAAATAATGAGGCATCTTTTTGATGGTATTTTCTATTTCAGACAAATCGGCATCCTCCTGTGCAACAACATAACAAACCCGCTGATGCTTTTCGGATGTTGAGAGCAGGGGATTTTTACCCGAACGCACTTTTTCCATTGCCGTTTCTATAGGTATGGTATATTGAACGCCATTTTTAACACCGGGAACGCGTCTTACCGCGTCAGAATGGCCCTGGCTCAAACCCTTTCCCCAGAAAGTATAATCTTCTCCTTGTGGTAAAATGCTTTGCCCGAGCAACCTTGCCAGTGAAAACAATCCCGGATCCCAGCCGGTAGATATAAGGCTCAGGGTTTTATTAGCGCTTGCAGATTCGTCTACTTGTTTGAAATACGCCGGGATTCTGGCATGCGTATCAAAACTATCAACGGTGTTAAACATTTTTGAAACCATTGTCACCTGTTCCGGCAGGTCTTTTAAAGATCCCCCGCAAAGGATCATTACGTCAATTTTGCC
>NZ_DAOMQT010000098.1:0-7205 GCF_035445465.1 Agriterribacter sp. | reverse complement strand
TTCATCATTTTTGATTTGAAATTTTGGTTTTGGTAAATAAATATATTAAAAATTATTCTTCCTTTATTTGAGCCGACCTTATTGTAAACTGCATATTGGATGGAACAAGATAGGCTCTTTGAAATATAAGCTGTCCTTTTTCACTCTTCAAAAAGTTAGTAAATCCCCTGCCCAATCCGCTATAGTTCTCTTTTACAATATAATACAAACCGCGTACCATAGGGTATCTTTTAGTGGCAATATTAGCCTGGTAAGGTTTTATAAATTTGCCGGGGTCGTCTCTTGCCTCTATAGAAGCCACCCTTACTTTGGAAAGAAAAGCCAGTTGTTGCTTATCTTCCGGGTTTCCTATCCAGCTTACTCCCAGAAATCCTATCGCGTGTTCATTTTGCGCTACATAATCAATTACACCCTGGCTTGTTTTGGCAGCAGTTACTTCCGCCGACAGGGGCTGACCCTTAAGCACCGAATCAATCATAAAACGAACCGTGCTTGTTGCCGCATTGCCATCTAATACCGGATTGAGCTTGTATCCGCTGGTACCATTCATCAAAGACCTGATATCTCCCATGGTAAAAAGGGAATCTTCCGATTTATTGTTTACGATAACGGATATAGCATCAGTCGCTATTTTCCCCCACGGAGGTGCAAACCTTAAGGTATCTTTTAAAGATTTAACTTCCTGTTCACTTAATCCGCGGGTAACAATCACCAGCCGGATGCTGTCGTTGAGCAAATCTCTCAAGCAATCCGCTTCCGCTTTATAATGAGGAATAATAGTAGCTTCGGGAAACTGCGACATAAAAACCCTGATCTGCGCGTCCATAATGGGCTTAAAAGATTCATCCACGCTGATATGAATGGTACCTGATTTCAGGTCATCATTACCGGAAATCGTTCTTGTATTTGTTCCCCCGTTGCAGCTTACCAGCACCAACAACATCATAGCATAAATGCCTGCACGCAACATGGTATATATATAGTTAATGCTATTCATTTTTTATAATATTTCCGCTGGTATCCCCTGTACAGCCTGAATAACCCGTAAGCTATTCCCACCCCGCCAAAAACGGCATCTATCACCGGGTCGCTCTTCATCCAGTCAATATCCCATTTTTTATTAAACAGAAAAAAAAGCCCTAACCCCAGCCATAATATGCCCATTGCATAATCATATAGCGAATGAAAAAATGCATTTCTTTTCCGTTTCTGCTCTTCCCAGTTCTGTTGTACCGACATCAGGTAAAGTTTAAGGGAGTGGGCAAGTTAGCAAATCCTTTTATAAATGCCGCACCTGCACCTATTAAAAATTGATGAACCTTTAATCTTTTAGGACTTCAAAACTTACGGGCTGCACAAAATACATGGCTACATTTCTGCCATTTTTCCGCGCGGCTTTCCACCTGGGCATTTTTTGCAACACTTTTATAACCTGCAGATCCATCTTTTCCCCACCGGTTTGAATGACCGCAAAGTTACCTATTGTTCCATCTTCGTTTACCACAAAGCGGATGCTTATCCTCGAAGCTTCCGTGCGTTCTGCTATGGGATCGCGCAGGTTTCGCTGTAAGAAACGCATCATGGCTTTCAGCCCTCCCGGATATTCAGCGGCTTCATCTACATTACTGCTGGTATAGGCTTGCATATGCTCCGGCCCGGGAGCAACATTTCCTTCCCCGCCCAACTGCTCCACTGCAGGCTGCGTCACCACATCTCCCGAAAAAGGCCCGTCAACGGTAGTGAGCGCTATTTGCTTATCAGCCAAAGCGGATACATCGGGCAGCGGCTCTTCTATCGTTTCTGTTGGCGGAACTATTCGTATGGAAGCAAAATGCTGCGATGCCACCTGCTTTGGAGAAGGCTGCACCCTGGGTGGCGGCGGCTCAAACTTTGGAGGTTCCACCGGATGAAAAGGTGTAACGGGAGGTATATGCGGGATCGAAAAAACAGTTCCGGATCTTTCACTGTTTTGCCGGGTGAACAGGAATAAAATTCCGCCGGTTACTACAAGCATAGCCATCAATGCCTTTAAGAGATACGCATGGTAATGACGGCGTATATAATAGGCGCCATAGGCTTTGTTGCGGTGCTCAAAAAGAATATCCAGCACATCGCTTTGCAGTATGTATTCGGGTTTCATAAAAATAGTTTGTTGTGAGCAATGGAAGTTTCACAACAGGGCCCTGTAACAGCAATAAGATGCGGATAAAAAAAGATTCCACAAACAAGCGGAAGCAATTGCAGTGATTTCTATGCGTAATATTTTAATTTATATATTTACCCAATAATGGAAAATGGGCTCAAATACAAAATCGGGATACCTCTTATTTCCTCCTTTGTTTTAATTGCATGTGGTGCATATCATTTTACAACGGGGAATACTGTATTTGCCCACAGTTTATTTTTATGGGGAATGCTTAGTATGCTTGCAGGAATAATATGGATTTTAATTGCAAAGCGGCATCATAAGCGATAAACCAACAGCTACTGATTTTATAAAATAAAACCCCGGCTGTATTACGCAACAACCGGGGAACCACTCACTATTTGTCTGCTTATAAACCGCTCACTTTTACTTTTTAATCACTTTTCCGCTTCCACTGATATCATCATCTATTGTGACAGGATCGCCTTTATAATATACGCTGCCACTGCCTCTTATTTTGGCTTTTAGCTGCTGCACTACGGCTATCTCCACGTTGCCGCTACCTGCAATGGTAATATCGGCAGTTCCTGCCGTAAAGCCAAAGCTTTTAAAATCGCCGCTGCCGGAGCTATGCAGGGCAAAATGATCAGCAGATCCTTTTTCAACTACAATATCTGCCGAACCCGATATCGTTACATCAAAATTATCGCTACTGTTAAATGTACCGGCAACATATATATCGCCGCTTCCCTGCGATGACAAACCTGTTAATACCGGCATAGTAATGAACACTTCCGAGTTATCGTTCCGCACATTCCTGGTGTCTTCATACCGAACAGATAAAACCCCGTTGCTCACTGTTGTTTTGAGATAGGGCAACAGGTTGGCATAGCCTTTTGCCTTCACTTCAAAATCCGTTCCCTGCACAATATGAATGAGGGTAGAACCCTGTGTGGCCACTTTAGTAAATGCGCTTACATCCCTTTCCTGTGTTTGTATGCTGCCATTGCCTGTAAGCAAATCCTTTTTGCACGATGCGAATACCGCCGAGAAAGCGACAAGCAAAAAAATAAATCTCACTCCCATTTTTTAATTTTTAAGAAATAAATAAATTATAGCTGACCAGACAGGTGACCACATTCATTATAGAAGCGTTACAGCAGAACGCTTAAACTACATGAGCGGAAAAAGAAAGGGATGAATGTAAGAAACAGGACAGCACCGGATGCTTACGGGCACCGGCTGCTGCCCCGTAATAATAAACCCTGACTGCCGTAACTTTAAGGAACCTGCTCTCCGATAGTAATCTGCACATGGGTAGTGTTGGTGGTAATGGCAGTACCCGGCACTTTGGTTACATGCAGTTGCTTCTCCATGAATTTTTCAACAGCCTGCTGAACGCCCAGCAAATCTTTCGATCGGATATAGCTTCCCAATACATGATTGCCTGCATTGGGCATGGCCTGCTTTACTTTATTTTCTTTTGGCGTACCCAGCTCATCAAACATCTTCAGCATGGCAGGTACGCTTACCACGCTATCCTGGTGCACTTCGTCTTTATAATAATACAGCAGCAGCACAGGTTGCTTTACTTTTTCAAAGGTTTCAGGCGTCATGGTGGTTTCTAAGTATTCTTCCAGTTGCACCGCGGCTTCCAACGGGTATTGGGCATACCAGTATTGTTTATAAACAGGCCGCGTATCTTCCGAAACAACATAATCGTTCCCATTCACCCATCCGGCTACCTGTAAGCCCCAGGGCTTATTCAGCAACCATGCCTTATCGTTATGAATGGCGATATTAGGGCTCATTAATATCAATGCATACACATCACCCGGATAAGCGGCTGCCAATTGCAATGCATTGGTTCCCCCGGTTGACGTGCCCATCAGGATCACTTTTTTTCCCAGCTGCTTTCCAATAGCCAGTGCCTGCTTGGCACTTTCCCAGTATCTGGAAGGCGTGAGATTCTTCATGGGATCCGTGGTGTCTACACCATGTTCGGCAAGCCTCGATAGGTAAAGATTACATCCAAATTCCCTTGCAACATTGGTATGAATGGGAGCGCCTTCTTCCTGCGAAGCAGAAAACCCGTGTAGATATACGATAGCATAATCCGTTTTTTCCTTCAGCGTATCATTACACCACACGATCCTTGCCTCGTTATTGGGTTTAAGGGTATGCCCGGCTTCGTTACGGTTAATATATTCCTCCAGCTCAGTGGCCTGGTGAGGAACAGCAGGCATAGCCGGACTGTATACCGGCGTTGGCGGGCGGGGGCCCGAAAGATATATAGCAGCCAGCAATACGATAACAGAAAGGAATAACCGAAAAGATTTTCTTTTGAGCATATAAGCTACTTCAATAGTGTGATTAATAACATACCGGAAATGCTGCGCTAATCTACAACATTCACTACTGAAAAATAAATTGTGCTGAAGGTCATTTAAATGCAACTTGAAAAAGTGATATGTTAATGTTCTACCAACCAAATGTTAAGGCGGGCTTAAGTTCTGCCGGCATTGCAGCATAACCTTTCATCTGGCATCATTTTTTCGAATAGTCGTTTACCATTACGCAGTACTGTAAAACTTCAATCAAATTTTTTAATACCAAACCATAAAGAAAACAATCATGAAAAAATTATTTTCGACACAAAAAACAATACTGGCAGCCGGCGCTTTATGTGTGATGGCTGTTTTTGCTTCCTGCCTGAAAACAAATGATAATGATAATCCCGATACGCCTGTTGCGGGCCTGATGGCATTTAATCTTTCGCCCGATAAATCTGCCATTGGTATTGCCCTGTCCGGTAATAACCTCCCCAATACCGCTTTGGCCTATACCAATTACACGGGCGGATACCTGAGTATTTATCCGGGTACAAGGTCGGTAGAAGCTTATAATGCCGGTAGCGGAACATCTTTTACCGCATCGGATTTCACATTCAATGAAGGTCAATATTACTCCCTGTTTGTAGTGGGCGCCGACAGTGTTTACCGCAATGTAGTGGTAAACGATGCGTTAGATAGTCTTTCGCCGGCTTCAGGCAAAGCATACATCCGTTACATTAATGCTATTCCCGATTCAAGCCAGCCATTAGTAACCGTAAGCGACAATGCCAGTAGTGTGATCAGTGAAAATGCGGCTTTCGCCTCCGTTTCCGGCTTTGTTGCCATAAACCCGGGTAATGCAAATATTGCTATTAATGACAATAATAGTATACAGGCAACCCGTTCTGTTGCCTTAGAAGAAAGAAAAGTGTACACGATTCTTTTTGCAGGCATTCCGGGCGCAACAGATACCACGCAAAGCGTGCAGATCAGGTATATAGAAAATGGAACACTGAGTGCGGATTCTACAGCACAGCAGGGGGTATCTGTGACGGCGCCCCGTTCAGAAAAGATCAATTAAACATAATAGCTGTTGTGTCAAACGGGAGATGTGAGGGGGCTGTCTCAAAAGGGCCGGTATAGAAGATATGCCACTAAGACACAATGGCACAAAGCCCTGATTTTCAGGTTTTATTTTCTTTGTGTTTTCGTGACTGCTTCGTGGCAAAATATTACTTTTGAGACAGCCTCTTCACATTTGACGTCTCACAATAACATTACAGACATACTTGATTGACTTAACACTAACCTGTGGGAATTGCATGCCAATGCAATCTCCACGGGTTTTTTTATTGAAAAAAACAGGTATATACCTTTTTTTTGTAATCTTGGGGGAGAATCTGTACAGAAATGATTGAAAACCAGGAAAGATTTGATAAAGTTTTAGGGGCCGTATTTACTGCTACCGGCAGCTTCATACCCAGCCTGTGCGTTCCCAATGATGCATTTTTAACTGCCCGCTTTTTTAATACAGACGGCACTCCTGTTGAGAAGACCCCTCAAAAAATAATTGAAAAATTTAAGGAAATTACGGGTATTAGTGAACGCCGTTACGGAACCCAGCACCAAAAAGCTTCCGATATGGGGTTTTTGTCGGCCAGCGCTGCGCTCAGCAGTTCAGGAATGGATAAGGAAAAGCTGGACTACATTATAGTGGCGCATAATTTTGGCGATGTAGCATATGGCAGCAACCGCACCGATATGGTGCCTACGCTGGCTTCCCGTATTAAGCACAGGCTGCAGATACACAATCCCGACTGCGTTGCATACGATCTGCCTTTCGGATGCCCGGGGTGGTTAGAAGGCATTATACAGGCCAATTATTTTATCCGTTCGGGCGATGCCAGACATTGCCTTGTAATTGGCACAGAAATGTTATCAAGGGTTATAGATCCCCACGACAGGGATTCGATGTTATACAGCGATGGCAGCGGCGCCGCAATTATTTCCGCTTCCCATACAGGTAAGGGTATTATGGCGCATAAAACACAAACGCATGCGCTGGATCATGCGATGCTGCTAAAAATGGGACAATCCTATCATCCCACATCGGAAAATGAAGAAAACATCTTTCTTAAAATGAAAGGCCGGAAATTATATGAATTTGCTTTAACGCAGGTTCCGCTGGTCATTAAAGCCGCGCTGGACAAGGCGCATCTGCATATCCGTGATATTAACAAAGTATTGATTCACCAGGCCAATGAAAAAATGGATGTTGCCATACTGGAACGGTTATTTAAGCTGTATAATGAGACAAGCATACCCGATAACCTGATGCCGATGACCATTTCAAAACTGGGTAACAATTCCGTAGCTACCATTCCTATATTATTAGATCTTATACTCAATGGGAAATTAAAAGATCAGGAAATCAGGAGCGGAGATAAAGTACTTTTTGCTTCGGTTGGCGCCGGGATGAACATTAATGCGCTCGTTTACCAGTTCTAAAATATTTTTTAAACCTGCAAGAATGTTGCAGGTATTCATTTTAAAAGCCTACCTTTATTCACGACTTGAATTAAAGCATACACACACGAACGTCTATTCTGTACAGCTTACACCGTTGTATTTGTCTGTTCTTCTGTACTTTATGCTCTTCTTACAGGTTGATTAATAACATTTTAATGTAAAAGTATGAACATGTACGTTTCGAATTTAAGTTTTCA
>NZ_DAOMQT010000097.1:0-7492 GCF_035445465.1 Agriterribacter sp. | reverse complement strand
TTCTTTATGACGCTGATCATTGTGCCCAGCATGTACCTGATCGCTGAAAGACTGAGAAGACCCATGCGCAGGCAATTTGGCGGCAAATGGATATCTATGCTCGGCATACCGCCTTTCACTATTCTTTTCATGCTGTTAATGATATATACGATGATCCGCCAGAGAATAAGTACCGCCCGCAGGAGAAGAAAATTAGGAAATAGTGTTAATAAAGCATGGATTGGAAGCTGGTTTTAGGATGGTAAAGGAGTGAGTAGCGATTTGTGAAGAGGCTGTCGCAAAAGTAATATTTTGCCACGAAGTCACGAAAGCACAAAGAAAATAAAACCTGAAAATCAAGGCTTTGTGCCCCGCCGGCAGGCAGGCTTGTGCCTTAGTGGCATATCTTCTATACCGGCCCTTTTGAGACAGCCCCTTCACAAATCTCCCAACTGAGGGCGCAATACAATATCTTCCACGCAGGCCTGTGGTGAAAGCTGCGCTGCCGCGTAAATCATTCCGGCAACATCATCTGCCACCATTATACGTTTCGGATCTATACCGCTGCCTGCCCAGGAATCGGTATATGCCGCACCCGGGTATACCGCGGTAACTTTAATGCCATGCGGCTTCATTTCTTCCCGCAGGTTTTTTGAAAAGCCCGCCAAAGCAAATTTGCTGATGCTGTAAGCGCCGCCATTTTTATACGCCTGGAATGATGCAATGGAACACATGTTAAAAACATGACCGCTTTGCTGTGTCATCATTGCAGGGATCAGCGCACGGGTGAGATGATAGGCGCTAAAAAAATTAACAGCCATCATATTTTCCATTGTGCCTTCGGGTTCGTTATACACGCTGCCGGGTTCAAAAGAGCCTGCATTATTAACGAGGATGTCAATGGATATATGCATTCCCAAAAGCCAGTTGGCAAAATCTTTTACCTGTGCCTTATGGCTCAAATCAAAAGGCTTTGCTTTAATACTAACTTCCGGGAAACGGGTAGCAAGATCTTCCATTGCTTTATACAAACCCACTTCATTGCGCGAACTGAGATACAGGTTATACCCGTTGGCGGCAAATCGTTCTGCAATTGCTTTTCCAAATCCGCGGGAAGCGCCTGTGATAATAATATTCATACATTATTTTATGATGATATAATACGATACCGTTGCATTTGTAAGTTTGTTAAGTTTGGGATGGTTTCCCTGTTAATCATCAAATCTACATACTTCTGCCAAACACCGTATTTTTGCAGCTTTGTTTTAATCATGACGTACAAGCATCTTTTTTTTGACCTGGATCACACCTTATGGGATTTCGAATCAAATGCAAAGCAAACGCTGCAGGAGCTCCATCTTGCATTAAACCTTACCGCACAGGGTGTAGATAGTTTCGACGCTTTTTACGAAAGATATATTTATCATAACACCAGGTTATGGGAGCGTTACCGCAAAGGATTTATAAAACGGGATGACCTGAGATGGAAACGCATGTGGAATACCCTGCTGGATTTTAAAATAGGCGATGAAAAGCTGGCACGAAGTATGGATTCCTTTTTTTTAGACAGGTTGCCTACACGTACTTTATTATTTCCCCATGCTATAACCATGCTGGAATACCTGCGCGGTAAAGATTATGCTTTACACCTTATTACCAACGGCTTTGAAACCATACAGCACAGCAAGCTGAAGCACTCCGGGCTTACCGGGTTTTTTGAAGAAGTTATTACCTCTGAAGGAAGCAACAGCCTGAAACCGCACAAACAAATTTTTGAGTATGCCCTGCGCAAAACGGGGGCTACACAAAAAGAAAGTATAATGCTGGGCGATGATATTGAAGCGGATATAGTGGGCGCCAAAAACGCAGGCATTGACCAGGTGTATATCAATCATAAGCACATTCCACCGCCTGTACAACCCACCTATACCGTGTATTCATTGAAAGAGCTTGAAAATATATTTTAGGAATTCCATGCGGTTTGACGCTCCTTCGTTGCGTACCGACCGCCATATAACTCTATGAGGTTTTTTCACCCTGCAATTTCCCTCCTGCAAACCTCATGAATTTTTGCACGTTTTCAAATTTCCACATTTTCAAATTTCTTCACCAGCTTGCAAGCACCGTTATACCGCCTTTAACCACCTGTTTCAACTGCACATGAATTTTTGCTGCCGGTGGTAAAAGCACATCTACACGGCTGCCGAATTTAATAAACCCCATTTCAGCGCCCTGCTGTACTTTTTGCCCGGGTTTAAGATAGTTTACAATACGGCGGGCCACCGCGCCGGCAATTTGCTTAACCAGTACGGGTGCATTGCCGTTTTGTATTACAACCGTATGCCTCTCATTATGCGTAGATGATTTTGGATCCCATGCCACCAGGTATTTCCCTTTATGATATTGGCTGTACACTACTTCGCCGCTTACCGGGTTGAGGTTTTGGTGTACATTGGCAGGACTCATGAAAATGGATATTTGCAGCCGTTTATCCTTAAAATATTCTTCATCTACTGTTTCTTCTATTACTACCACTTTACCATCGGCCGGGGCAACAATTTTAGTTTCGTCAATCGTAAGAACACGTTTGGGTACGCGGAAAAAAGAAATGATAAAAAGAAAAAAGAAAAAGGATAGTATAAAAATGATCCAGGCCAGCCAGCTTACACTGTAAGGCAAAAAATAAAACAGCACAATATTGATGATCACAAAAAATAATCCGCAAAGCGCGATAGTCTGATATCCTTCTTTATGTACCGTCATGTATACAGCTTGACCTGCAAAAGTAGGCAATGACGAAAGAGCGTCAAAATTTTGCAGCTATTCATTTCACTGCGGCCATCACATACAACCATACCACAGGCGTAGCTAACAGCAGGGAATCGAACCTGTCTAAAAAACCGCCATGCCCCGGCATAATATGCCCGCTGTCTTTTACATCGGCCATCCGCTTGAGCTTGCTTTCCAGCAAATCGCCCGCCGTACCCACCATGGCAGCTATTGCCGCAATGATGCACACATGCATAACAGGTAATTGCATGTAATAGGCCAGCATACCCATTACCGCAATGCATAAAACGGCGCCGCCAATGGTGCCTTCAATTGTTTTTTTGGGTGATACTTTTGAAAACGGCGTTCTTCCTATCAGCGACCCTATGATATATGCCATGGTATCATTGATCCAGATGGAAAAAACAATAACAAGCGGTAAAATCCAACCTGTTTCAAACTGTCTTCCATTTCCCGCCGTCCACATTCCCTCTATTGATCTTATACTTATCATCAGCGACCAGCTTAAGGAAATATACAATAACCCCATCGCTGAATAACTGATATGCTTCAGATTGGAACGCTTCGCAAAAAGGATCTCAACAATGGGAAGGGCAAAAGCAAAAATCAATCCTGCCACCAGGCCTATAGCGTGCAGCGTAATGTTCCCAATCCGGTAACTATCGCCAGCGCAATACAGCATCAGGGACCATCCTGCCAGCATTACTCCATATGCATGAAAGGAAGATACCTGCCTGTACGAGGGATCAATACGCTTAATCAACCGCTGGTATTCGATCCAGCAACCCCCATGTATAACCGAAAATAAAATAAAGAAGCTCCATTCATTCCAAAGCAGCCCGCCCAGCATTACCGCCACAAACACCAATGCCGTAAGCGCCCTGGTTTTAAATACCTGCCAGTTCATTGCCACATTTTCAAATTTTCAAATTTCCACATTTATTTAAGCAATCCATTTTTCTTCCAGCGCCCTGTCTTCCGGCGCCGTATATTTTTTTATTGCCTTCGCCGAACGCTTTTTAAACAGGATAAACAATGCATACAACCCGATAGCGCCAATAATTCCCCACCACACCGGGTAGGTTTCGTTCATCGCTTCTTTTACCGGCCTGCCCTGCCTGATCAATACATACATTTGGGTAACAGCAATGGCATTGTTAAAAAAATGCGCGGCAATACTCAGCCAAAGACTCCGGGAATAATAATAGATCAGTCCTAACACAACGCCCAGGCACACCCTGGCCAGAAAGCCATAGTAGGAAAGATGGATTACGCTGAATATAAGACTGGTAAGCAGTATAGCCATCCATGGCTTATGGGAAAAGCGGGTAAGCAGGTTTTGCATCCCCCCGCGAAAAAAAGTTTCTTCAAACAAAGCCGGTAATAAAGCGATCATAACGATAGAAATGGCATAATCGCCAAATGTTCTGATATTGGTGATCACTTCTACCTGTGCGCTATAATTCTCTTCTAATTTTTTAAAATAATCCGCCGCATTTTTAGGTATGGGTATCAGTTCATTAAGCGTTGCAAGGCTGGCAGCTACAATAGCCGCGCCAAACATAATGCCCAGCGCCAAAAGGAGTTGCCGGTAATTAAACCGCATGGTAAATCCTAATAACTTAGCGGGGCGGCGGTTAATAATAAGAGCGGTAAACCAGGCTGGTAAAAAAAAGGTTACGCCTGTAGATACCACCTGTATAACCCGAACGGCATTAACATTTTCGGGCTTTAATAATTCTTCGGGCATGCTCATTACTCCTTTGCCGGTCATCATCATCCATATGGGAATACTCAGCACTCCACCGGCGATAAAACCTACTATCCATAATCCAATCAGGATTAAAAAAGCATTGACGTAAGATACCCCTTTCGAATGTGCGTCGTACATTATGTTATAATTAGTGTGTACATTTGCTGCTTGCATTAGAAGGAAACTCATCCCGTGTGCATTGAATATCAACCCATTGTATTTCGAAGGGGTTTTTAGCATACGCCGGGTTCATTCCATAAATGCAAGATAAGACAGTTCATGCAATGCCGGTTAAAATTGGTTCCATACAACTCCCTGATTTTCCACTTCTTCTTGCTCCCATGGAAGATGTGAGCGATCCGCCGTTCCGTTATGTATGCAAGCAAAACGGCGCCGATCTTATGTACAGTGAATTTATCAGCAGCGAAGGCCTGATCCGGGATGCTATTAAAAGTAAACAAAAATTAGACTTTTCCGAATTTGAGCGGCCATTTGGTATCCAGATGTTTGGGGGCGATGAAGAAGCGCTGTCGCTGAGCGCCAAAATAATTGATGCCGTACAGCCTGACCTCGTGGATATTAATTTTGGATGCCCCGTAAAGAAAGTGGTTTGCAAAGGCGCCGGGGCAGCGGTATTGAAAGATATTAGCTTAATGGTACGGCTAACCGAAGCGGTGGTACGGTCTACGGCATTACCCGTAACGGTTAAAACCCGACTGGGCTGGGACGATCATTCCAAAAACATAGAAGAAGTAGCAGAACGTTTACAGGATGTGGGCGTGCAGGCGCTTACCATTCACGGGCGCACCCGGGCACAACTGTACAAGGGCGATGCCGACTGGCGTCTGATCGCTGCTGTAAAAAATAACCCCCGCATGCATATTCCCATATTTGGCAACGGCGATATTGACACTCCTCCCAAAGCGGTGGAATATAAGGAAAGGTATAGCGTAGACGGCATTATGATCGGGCGCGCTGCCATTGGGTACCCGTGGATATTCAGGGAAATAAAACATTATATAGCTACCGGTTCATTATTGACACCGCCTTCCCTTGAAGAGCGGATAGCGGTATGCCGCACCCATCTCCGTAAATCGGTTGAATGGAAAGGCCCTGTATTGGGCATATTAGAAATGAGAAGGCATTACGCCAATTACCTGAAAGGATTGCCCCATATCAGGGATTTTCGCATGCAATTGGTAACGGTAAAAACACAACAGGAAGTTGAGCAGGTATTGCTTGAGATAAAAGAAAAATATGCAGCCTGCAGCGAAGCCGCTTACGAAACCAGCCTTTTAAACGCATAGCTGCTTAATTGGTAGTAGTTTGCGCTGTGAGCGAAAGCCATTTGTTTACTTCCCCGCACTGGCGAAACTCTTCATCTACGGAAATATAGTAAGTGGGCATTTTGGTTTGAAACCAGTGATTCAGTATCTCTCCCTTTTTTTCTTCCATTACCCGCTGGGCGATCTTGTTATAATCGTCTTTCAGATTTTCGCGGTGTGGTTCGGTTTTACTTTGTATATAAATGATACGGGCGCCTTTTCTGCCTCTTTCATCGGTGAAAGGAACAGGCTTGGAGTATTCACCCACTTTTAATTCATTATATACCGGCAAAAGGCTTTTATCGAGATCCTGGATAGTGAGGTAAGGAGAACCCTGGGGGTCTGTAATGGAACCGGCAGTGAACTTGCTGTTCTCGTCTTCGCTGTATTTATCCACTGCTTCACCAAACGAAAGCGTATTGGCCACCAGTTTGGATCGTACGGTATCTAATTTTGCAATGGCTTCATTTACTTCAGTATCTGTGATCTGTGGTATTTTAAGGATATGACGTACTACCACATCATCGCCTGTTCTGCTCACCAACTGTATAACATGATAGCCGAATTTTGATTTCACCACCCGGGATATCTGGCCTTCTTTTAAGGCAAACGCAGTTGACGAGAAAGTGCCATCCACGCTTTTATCGTTCCTGTTAAACTCAAACCGGCCACCTGCTTCTTTAGTACCCGGATCATCACTGTACATTTTGGCTACCCTGTCAAAAGAGGTAACACCACTTTCAATTTGTCTTTTATATTCCGCCAGTTCATCCTGCGCATACTTTTCGAGATCACGGCTTGCTTTGGCATACGCTACTACCTGCTTTATTTCCAGCTCGGTTTCGTAAAACCGAAGGCTGTCTTTGGGTATCTTTTCAAAGTAATCTCTTACTTCGGTGGGCGTGATCCTTACATTTTCAATAATAGACCGTTGCATGGCTTCCGACAGCTTCTGCTCTTTAATGGCAATGCGGTTATCTTCCTTTATCTGGTAAATGCTTTTGCCCGCTATCTGTTCCAAAGCTTCTTTACCTCCATAGGCGCCAATATAATACCTGATACGCTGATCCAGCTCCGCTTCTATCTCTTCGTCGCTTACGGGAAGGGAGTCTTTCTGCGCCTGGAGCATCAGGGCTTTTCTTACCATCATTTGCTGCAAGAGCGTACAACCCGCATCGGGCGGCAGCTCGTGGCCCTGTCTTTTCTCGTCTTCAATAAAATTGGTAATATCCGATTTGAGAACGATCTTATCGCCAATTACGGCAATGATCTTATCTGCCAGCACTTTTTTCGACTGCCCGCCCTGCGCCATGGCTAAACAGCCCATTGCCAAAAAGCTGATAATAAATAGAAATTGTTTCATAATTAACCTTTCAAAGCCATTCAAAAATAAGGCATTTCACCGCAGGAGCAATACAGCCCGCTTATTTAACAAAGGTTTACAAGCTCCTTTTTACTTCTTCAATTTCAAACGCTTCCACCACATCGCCCACTTTCAGGTCGTTGTAATTCTTAAGGGTAAGTCCGCATTCCATACCGCTTGATACTTCCTTCACATCATCTTTATAGCGTTTCAGCGATCCCAGTTCCGCGCTTTGTCCTTCACCGGTAGGATAAATTACAATGCCGTCGCGGATCAGCCTCA
>NZ_DAOMQT010000096.1:0-7970 GCF_035445465.1 Agriterribacter sp. | reverse complement strand
GCTGATATGGATTGTGCCGGGGATATTGTCGTATTTCTTCTGGAAGAAAAAAATGAGGCAGACGCCGGATGTGAGCTAGTACCAGTGTAATTTTGCATCCCCAGGCTAGCTTAAGTATTCCGGACCTCATCAGTGGAAACAGTTGATTCAACCTGCCTGAGTAATTCATACGGGAAAATAAATCCGCACGATGAGCCGCTAACCGTTATATTATCAATTTTTAACAATGCATTGCCGGCAGTTCCTTCATAATCGCCGGAATACAAATCATAAGGAATCAAAAAGATAATAATTTTTGGCTTTTGTATAGCTCCGCTTCAGGCAGTCGGTTATAAAATCTTTTTTCTCTTCAATTTTACCACTTTCATATTCAATTCTTGTCAATCCATTAATGTCAGCAAATAGTTCAACATCTTTTTCAGCAACTACAATTAAAGCATCTTTTGGTTTATATGATGCAATTCCCGGCAGGCTGTCAAAAGCACCAAAGCAGTAACCCAATTCAAATATTACATTTTGCCTGGCTCTTTTATTCCCGTCTAACATCTCGTCATCTTTGGTTAATATTACTATAACACAGTGAACATCATCCCAAATTAAATCTCTTAAATTTTCAAAAATAGTATCTGCCGCATATTCTTCAACTAATATTCTTGGTAAAAAATTACATTCATTAATCATTTTTTTTACTTCTAAATAATCTTTAGAATGCCCATGCATTATTGCAACCTGAAACTTCCCCATATGATTATAAAAAATTTATTAACGAACTCAACTACTACTCAAAATTTTAAATTATATAGCGGAAATTGGATGGGTGTATCTTGGGTATTGTATACGGTGCGGACTGATACGGTTATCAAACCTATTCATTTATTTTGAAATTGAAAAAGTTTTTTGCAGGGTTCTATGCGGGCAATTTCATAGCAATGGAGCCTGATAAAAAAGCAGATTTAAAAATTTTCCGGCGTTGTAACTGATACACATTGGCTTGACCGCAAAGACTATTGCAGGAATAAAACTTAGCCCCTGGGTCGCGTAGCCATGTCTGTTGCTTCAATGCAGACCCCGGCGCCTGAATAAGAAAGGCCTGCTCCAAACGCGTTCCCGGCGCAGGGAGCAGACCTTTCCTAAGCTTATTAAAAAGAATATTCAGGGTTACTCCGGAATATTCAGTAAACTGCTTATCTCTTCAAATGACAAAGCCTTCAACTGCGATTCGGTGTACCTTTCCCCGTTGATGGTCACTCGTTTTTCGCCTTCCCCGGCAAATCGGCCTGCGGCGACACCACCCGGAACCAACACATACCGGAACTGTACGGAGCCAAAGCCCAGGTAGGGAGACGTATTGTCATGCGTAAAGCGCGTAACGTAAAGCACATTCGGGCGGGGAACAAAACTAACCGTATTGGGCCTGGACCCCGCACGGCTTGTGTAGGGTAATGCAAGAACAGTAGTACCGAATCGCATATATATCAGCACGAAACCATTATCAATGATTGCCTGATTTAGTTGATTTGCACGGATATGGTTAACTTTTAAATTAGTGCCGTCAATTAGTGTATCACGTTCAGCCTGCTGAAAGCTCAGCCATCCGCTGTAAATAACATTTGCTGTACCTGCAGGACCCTGCGTACCGGCAGGTCCTTGCTGACCCTCAGGCCCCGCGTTGCCCTGCGCGCCCTGTGCGCCCTGCGGCCCTTCCGGTCCTTCTTTTGTGCAGCTTAAGATAAGTAACATAGCAGCCAGTGCCGGCATGAAAAGTTTGAATTGTTTCATTATTGTATTTTTGGTGAATGTTTAATAGCACACAATATGAATCCCCGTATGGTTCAATTTGTTACCTTTCAAAGGATAACGCTTTTACAACCTTTTTGTTTCCCCGCAGCAATATATATTTTAAAGGACAAATTTTTCGCAGGTGGGTGGTGACACCATAGTCGTTAAGCTAAGAAGAAAAGGAGAGCTAACTCATTAATAATGAACAATTCCCTTCTGGGGAGTTGTTTTTTATTTTCTCCTCATTGTAGTATTATTTAAGGGCATGGGGTAAGAAAAAAAAGTTGTATAATGCATGCCCGTTGTAAAAGTAAGCATTTACAGCCTAAGAGGAGAAACAAATTAGAAATTAGAGAAAAAGTTTTATTAAAGGAACATGCCGCAGATATTTCTGCCAACATCAAAGGCTTCCTTTGCTCTGCCCAGGCAGAAAGACTAGGCAGACAAACAGGATTTATTAAAAGAAGCAGTGGCAAAATAACAGCACAGGGCTTTTTAACTACACTAATGGTAGCCGATAGCCCACAGGGTCATATAAGCCTGCCGGATCTGACGGCAGAGTTACGACAGGCTCATGGTATAGCAATAAGCAAAGAAGCCTTGCATCAGCGCTTCAGTGTCCAGGCGGTTAATTTTCTTGAAAAAGTAATACAGCAGGCGCTGGAGCAACACCTCGGCAGAGAGAAAGAGGGATTAAAAACACATTTTTCACGTATCAAGGTAAAAGACTCTACTAAGTTTAAATTGCCCACCGATTACAACGGTGCCTACAGAGGATATGGTAATTTCAGCAAAACCAATGGCATGATAAGCCTGCAATACGAATATGATCTGGTGAGTGGTAACTGGCTATCCATAAAGCTAACCGATGGTTTGCGCAATGATCTCGCGGACGCAGAACAAACCATATCGGCTATAACCACCGGCGATCTGCATATCCGCGATCTGGGATATATCTCCCCGGCCTATCTGAAGGCAGTCATACAATCTGAGGCTTTCTTCCTAAACAGATTACCTCCTCAGGCGGGCGTATACAACCTGAATGGAAAGTCTTTGAATTGGAATAAGGTGTTCAGGCAGGCAAAGGGGCAGCAGCATCTGCAACAGGACGTGTTGGTATATGACAAGGAGCGGATTGCATGCAGATTGATCATTGAAAAAGTACCGGATCATGAGTTTAAGCGCCGGTGGATCAATGCACAGGCTAAGGCTAAAAGCAAGGGCATTGGTATATCACAAGAACATAAAAAAAAGCTGCATTATAATATTTATGTTACTAATGTCGGAGCTGATATACTGCCTGCATCAGAGGTTAGAAAAACCTATTACCTGCGCTGGCAGATAGAACTGGTATTTAAAACGTGGAAATCATTTTTCCGTATCAATGAAGTTAAACGGGTAAAAAAAGAGAGGCTGGAATGCCAGTTACTGGGCAGATTGTTATGGATATTGATCAACTGGAGCTTATTCAGCCGTCTCAATAAGCATGTATCTGTCAGGGGACAGACCGTAAGTATGCTGATGTTTTTTAAACGAAGCCTCAAATTTGCTTCTACTTTAAAAACGGTACTATTAAAAAAGCTACCAATAAAATCCTGGTTATCCAATAACTATCTGCCCCTCATAATAGATTGTGTATGCCATGCACCAAAAAATAAGCAAACGCATTATCATTCCTTACAGTTTAATACAAAATCTTAGCTTAACGACTATGGTGGTGACACCCACCTGTAGAACCCGCTACCGGTCGGTGTCTCACCGACCGGAAAGTTGTACATGGAGCGAAAAATTGAAATACGCCCAGCGCATTTTGCGCTCACACGCACATAGTATATATTCATATGAATACAGAAAAAAGCCCGATAAAGTACCCAAAGCTCAAGAAGATTTCCGCCAGCCCGTATTTTTGCCAGGCATGTTAGCGGTTCAGGCTTTTTGTCCAGTCGTTATATGTCATCTCAAACTTTATTTCGCAGTCTTTTATTGTCTCCCCTCATGTGGAAAGTTAAGTTTAGGCATTGCCTTTTTACAATTATTGTTACCCCGTTTTATGTTAGTTCACTATTTAAATACAGCGCAGGCCAGGTTACCTTTCTGTGAAAAATGTAATGGAGCTGGTGATCATTTTTTTCAAGACCTCAATATTTATATCTGCTAACTTCTTGATATAAATACAGGCTTTGCCGGTTTTGTGTTTTCCAAATTGCTTAAGCAATGCTTCCTTCCCATCAAAATTCGTAGCCAGGTACAGGGCAAATTCAGCTTTCCGCGGTGAAAAACCAATTAAAGGAGCATCTCCCTCATGGCCACTTTCATATTTGTAGTGGTAGCTGCCAAACCCCACAATAGCCGGGCCCCACATTTTCGGTTCGAACCCCGATTGCTTTTTCATAATTTCCATTATGGCAAATGCATCTTTTTTCCTTTGCACGTCAGGTACTGCGTCAAGAAAGTCGGAAACACTGTTTGCGGTTGCTGTAGTTTTTGCTTTATACCTGGTCATAAGATGCTATTTACTTAACAAATGCTCCAAAATGCCATAGAATTCCTGACGGGTCGTGCAAAAAACATTCCCTGCCCCAGTCGTATTGCCGTATTGGTGTTAGCTTTACCCCTTCGTATTTAGCTGCCAGGTTTAAAGCCACCAGCTCATTCCAGAAACGATCCACATCTTTTACTTCTAAAAAAATCATTGAATTGTCTATCCAGTCCGCAACGTAAGCGTCCTGCAAATAAAATCCCAATCCCTCCGTTGTAAAAAGAGACATATCAGGAAACAGTACCGTTTCCCTGAAACCCAGGTCGCGGTAAAAACACCGCGAAATGTTGAAGTTCTTAGCCCCGATAAACGGCCGGATAGATATTGCTTTATGTTCCATTGTTCTTGTTTTTTCAAAGTTCCTTAATTTCAATTCCTTTTAAAAACGCTTTTGCCGGCAAAATAAAGAAGCCGTCAAAATGCCTGGTAAAAATTAAAAATTCACCATCGGCCGTGATATACGGAAAGTTGCCCGTCATATCACCTTTAATAATATTCCCGATGTATATGGGCGCTGTCCATGCCTGCTGTGTTTTGCGGGACACAAATAACCTCGCGTCCTGCCGGTTTTCGGCGATCGTTAATACCATATAGCTTTCATCGGGCGATACCGCTATTTCAAATACCGTTCTGCCGGTATCCTCTTGCCTCAACTGGTTTACAAAATGAAAAGGCTCCGGGTTTTGATAGTGTCCATTTTTACAAACCATTTTATAAGTGAGCGTCTTACTCCAGTCCGGCGTATGGGAAGTAAAATAAATAGTACCATTAGCCGTAATGCAGGGTTGCGAATTGTAGTTATAAATAAGGTTAGCTTCGGCAAAGGGAACGGGAGGTTGCCAATGATCCGCCACTTTTGAGGAAGTCCAGAAATTACCATTGGGCTTAGCGCTGGTATCACCAGGCGTTCTGCGGTATGAAATGAAGAACAGCTTATCTTTTTCAATGGTTGAGATCACAGGATATAAATCTGAGACGGAATCACTAAAACGGATCAGCTCGGGCTCCTTCCATTTGCTACCTGTAAATGCAGACTGGTAGATCCGGTAATCTTCGCGGTTGGGAACCTGATGCCGGAAAAAATAAAAAGTAGCATAATCATTTGAAAAGCATCCCTTGTAGGTGTTGCCTTTTATGGCTAATCCGGGAGCAAAGGGCACGGGTTCTTTATTATCCCTGTACTTGCTGAATAGGCTATCATGTATTGATGCGTTGCCGCATGAAAGCATACCAGCAATGCATGCATATAATGCCAGGCAAATGATAATCGGTTTCATTTTAGATAGATAAAGTATCTTAAAAAGAGCAGGATACAGATCTACACGCGCTAATGCAAAGGCGGAAGTATAAAAAATTCAGCCTGCTAACTGAGTTAAATATAAGAACAAAAATTGATGATAAAATGTTTCGTTGAGATAATGACAAAGTATTCTTATTGCTTCCGTTCCAGGTCCTTTACCTGCATTTTTTTCCGGCAGCCATATTGCAGCGCAGCGAACTGAACCCTGAAGTGTGCGACGCAAGATAAGCTGCACGGCATTCCTGTAGCCGGGTACAAAAATCATTTTGCTAATTGCTGTTAGCAGGAATTATTTCATTCTACCATCCCGGCTTCTTCTCCCCGGTGGTTCTTATTATTTATACCCTTCATTTCTTTCACCAGCATTTTTGCGATAACGGCATAGCCTTTGTCGGAGGGATGAAGCCCGTCGTAGGTCATGTTGATGGCATCCGGAGGATAAGGATATTCATCCGTTTCAGGATGGAAAGCGATTTTTGTATAGGCGGGATAGGGATAGTTTTTATATGCCCCTGTTTGCGGATCTTTCAGCCGCTTGAAGTGCACCATATTCTTTTGTGTTATGCCGCTCCTGTTATACAGATCAACCACCGTAATATTTTCATATTTCCCAATGGCGCTGATGGCCGCGGCAAACTGTTCCAGTTGCTGCCCGTCTTTTTCCCTGTACGAGCCCCAGGCATTGTTGGTCATATTGGCAATGTACACAAAATCGCCACGCTGCATGGGCGTAATGAGGATGATCTTCGCATGGCTGTTTAAACTGCGGAGCTTGTTGATGATAATACGGAAAGAACCATACACGGTGTTATTGCCGGTATTGTTTTGATAATCTGCCAGAACGCCAACGGGCCTGCCTTGCCACCAGTCGTTGGTACCGAGGAAAATGGAATATATATCGGCTTTGATAATACCCAGCTTTTCAATCTCAGCGGCAATACCCCCGGAGGTCCAGCCATTATGGCCCTGGTTGATGTATTGGATATGCGGCAGTTTTTCCACCACTCTTGTCATATATCCTTTGCTGATGGAGCTACCTGTTTCATCCGCATGTTCGTTCAAATAGGTAATGGAGTCGCCAATGGCTACCCAGGTCATTTTTTGCTGTGTAAAAGCGGTAATACCACAAATAATAATAAAGGCGATGAGCAGCTTTTTCATATAGCGTTTGTTAAAATAATGTTGCAATATACAGGAGGTGCTTTTAATGCTGCAATAAAGACGCTGCAGATATGCAGATTATTTGCGGCAAAAAAGCCAGGCACGTTATTTAAAAATAGCAATTCACCGGCGATTATTACAATTCATTCCAAACAGACTTGCTACCCGTATCCCTTTGATATTGTTTTGCAAGCTGAAAAATAAAAAAATTATGCAAACTACATTGAAGTTAAATCAAAAATTGATCAGCATCGTGCTGATCACCGCAACATTGCTTTTTGCTTCCTGCAAAAAAGATAAGCATCCCGATCCGGCGCCTCCTCCCCCGCCGGCCAACCCTGCACTGCAGGAATATAAAGACGGCGAGGATTTTATGCGGTTCGAATACAATACAGACGGGTCGCTTAAAAAAGCTACGGTTAAAAACGATATCAACACTTCGGGCGATATTGTGGATTTCAGCATCAGCTATGCAGCCGGTAAGATCAGCGAAGTAAACAGCAGCTCGGGTGAAAAAATTGTGCCGGTGTATGAAAACAACGTTTTAAAGCGGGCTGAATATTTTGTTGCCGGGCAAAGAACAGGATATACCAACTATTATTTTGAGAACGGAAACATCAAAAGGGTAACCATTTACGCGGGCGAAGGAACGGAATATAACCCGCTGCTTGAATTTATGTATACCTATAATGGAGATGGCAATGTTACGGAAGGTGTAATTATGGTGGCAACAAACAGGCCGGGGTATATGGTGAGAGCAGGGCATGCAGAAATGCAGTATGATCAAAAGATCAATCCGCTCTATACCCACAAAGATTTTTTATTGCTGCTTTGGCAGGGCCCTTCTAAAAACAATGTTATTGTAGAAAATATTTTTGATGCGCAGTTAACCCTGGAAGACAAATACCAGTATGAATACACGTATAAAACAAGCGGATTGCCGGAAAAGGCCCAGGTTAAGATAGGTTTGCCGGGAAACCCGGTTACTATGGGGAGCGTTGGATTTACCTATAAATAAGCCATAATTTTAAGAACAGCCGCTTCAGCGTGGCTGTTCTTGTTTTTGATTTATTGAATAGTCTGATGCCTCCTTCATCGCGTACCGACCAGTTTCATTTTCAAATTTTCAAATTCCCCAATAGGATTAGGTATTTTATTCTCAAATAGCTTTTAGTATTGAATAGGGGTGTG